>NZ_JBBCPK010000004.1:0-99061 GCF_037150775.1 Leclercia sp. M50 | reverse complement strand
ACGCCAGTTCAGTACGCCATTGACGGCCCTTTCGAACGCGACGCCCACCAGCCCTGCCAGCGTGCCGACAACGGCTGCGCCCAGCAAAATTGCCAGCGGCGTCTTGTCGCGGTTGAGCAGCCGACGGATGCTGATACGGTATTGCGCGCGCGCAAATTGTTGTTCTTCAAATGAGGGGGAGTCTGATTTCATTGCCTGTTAGTTTTCGTCATACAAATCGCCGCAGGGATTTTACCAGAGACCGTCCAGCCGTCTCCTGAAAATTGCTTAACAATTGTTAATGCATTACCAGGGTAAAAATTTCATAACCTTCCACGAATCACTTAGAATAGTGCGCTTAACCATTTTATACGAGCCAGGAATCACGCCATGAGTAAGTCTGAAACGCTTTACAGCGCTGCCCGCGAGCTAATCCCTGGCGGTGTTAACTCCCCGGTCCGCGCCTTTACCGGCGTGGGCGGTACACCGCTGTTTATTGAACGTGCCGATGGCGCCTATCTGTATGATGTGGATGGCAAAGCCTATATCGACTATGTCGGCTCATGGGGCCCGATGGTACTGGGACATAACCACCCGGCTATCCGTAACGCGGTCATCGAAGCGGCGGAGCGCGGTTTGAGTTTCGGCGCGCCAACCGAGATGGAAGTCAAAATGGCGGAGCTGGTGACTGAACTGGTCCCGACCATGGATATGGTGCGCATGGTGAACTCCGGTACCGAAGCGACCATGAGCGCCATCCGTCTGGCCCGTGGTTTTACCGGCCGTGACAAAATTATCAAATTTGAAGGCTGCTACCACGGTCATGCCGACTGTCTGCTGGTGAAAGCCGGTTCCGGCGCCCTGACCCTCGGCCAGCCGAACTCTCCGGGCGTGCCGGCGGATTTCGCGAAGCACACCCTGACCTGTACCTATAACGATCTCGATTCGGTGCGTGCCGCCTTTGAACAGTATCCTCAGGAGATCGCCTGCATCATCGTTGAGCCGGTGGCGGGCAACATGAACTGCATTCCACCGCAGCCGGGCTTCCTGCAGGGCCTGCGTGCGCTGTGTGACGAGTTCGGCGCGCTGCTGATTATCGACGAAGTGATGACCGGCTTCCGCGTGGCGCTGGCGGGCGCCCAGTCTTATTACGACGTGGTGCCGGATCTCACCTGTCTGGGCAAAATCATCGGCGGCGGCATGCCGGTGGGCGCCTTCGGCGGTCGCAAAGAGGTGATGGATGCGCTGGCCCCAACCGGTCCGGTCTACCAGGCGGGCACCCTCTCCGGGAACCCAATTGCCATGGCCGCCGGTTTCGCCTGTCTGACCGAAGTGGCCCAGCCGGGGATCCACACCACCCTGACCGATCGCACTACCCAGCTGGCAAACGGTCTGCTGGACGCGGCGGAAGATGCGGGTATTCCGCTGGTGGTAAACCACGTGGGCGGCATGTTCGGCCTCTTCTTCACCACGGCTAAAACCGTCACCTGCTATCAGGATGTGGTGCAGTGCGACGTTGAGCGCTTCAAGCGCTTCTTCCATCTGATGCTGGACGAGGGCGTTTACCTGGCGCCGTCGGCGTTTGAGGCGGGCTTTATGTCGGTTGCGCACAGCGAAGAGGACATCAACAAAACCATCGAGGCGGCGCGCCGGGTGTTTGCGAAGCTCTGATGATGTTGTTTGCCGGGTGGCGCTAACGCTTACCCGGCCTTCAAAACCCTCAAACCGTAGGCCGGGTAAGGCGAAGCCGCCACCCGGCATTTTTTTACCGGCTCTGCTTGCGCAGCAGATAGATAAAGTACGGCGCACCGATAAAAGTGGAGAGCAGCCCCGCCGGGATCTGATACGGGAACAGCACCATCCGGCCGCACCAGTCGGCGAACACCAGCAGTATCCCTCCGATTAACGCCGACATCACAATGTGCGGCATCGTCCGACGGAAGCCCATCATCCGCGCGATGTGCGGCGCCATCAGCCCGATAAAACTCAGCGGGCCAATCGTCAGGGTCGCCGTCGCCGTCAGCGCTGCCGCCAGCAGCAGCAGGCCGATTCGCGAGCGGTTCAACGCCATGCCCACCGAACGGGCCGTGTCGCCACCCAGCGGCAGCACCGTCAGCCAGCGACGGCAGAGCGGCACCAGCGCCAGCAGGAGGAGCATTGCTATCCCGGTGCTCATAACCTGTTCGGTCGTCGCATTATAGGTTGAGCCGGAAATCCAGGTCAGGATCTGCGCCATACGCGGATCGCCGCTGGCCTGCAGCATCATCAGCAGCATGGTGAAGGCGGTACTCAGCGCCATCCCCGCCAGCAGCATCCGGTGCGGCGAGAAGCCGCCGCGCCCGGCAGAGACCAGGATAATCAGCAGCGTCGCTGCGGCACCAAGGCTACCCGCAGGCATCAGCCAGCCGAAGGCATTACCCGGTACAAAGAAGAGCATCAGCACCACGCCGAACGCCGCACCGGAGCTGATCCCCAGCACTTCCGGGCTCGCCATCGGGTTACCGGTAAGGCGCTGAATAATGCAACCCGCCACCGCCAGCATCACCCCGGCCATCAGGGCGGCAAAAATACGCGGCGCGCGCCACGGCAACAGTTCGTCAAGCATCGCTCCGCTCGCCCAGTGCCATCCCTGCGCATCCCGGCCAAACGCCATCGCCGCTATCACCGCCAGCAGCAGTACCGCGCCGCCTGCCAGGGCAAACCACACCACGTGGTGGCGCTCGGCCTGCACTTTATCGCCCGCGTTCATCGCCGGGGCGCTCATGCTGCGCAGACGCGGCAGCAGCCACAGCAGCAGCGGCGCGCCGATCAGGGCGGTTACAGAACCGGTGGAGACCTCCATCCATACCCGCGTCAGCCAGAGGATCACCTGGTCAGAGAGCCAGAGGATCAGCGCCCCAATCAGCGGGGCCAGTATCAGTCGGGAGAGCAAGCGCCGCGCCCCCAGCATTTTCGCCAGCAGCGGCGCGAACAGTCCGATAAAGCCGATGATGCCCACGGCATTCACCAGCAGAGCACTGATAACAATCGCCAGCGTCAGCGCTGCCAGACGCGCCAGGGAGAGCGCCAGCCCGAGGTTACGCGCCACGCCATCATCCAGCCCCATCAGGGTAAGCGGGCGCAGCAGCAGCAGAGTCAGCACCACGCCGGCGAGCAGCTGCGGCCAGAGGCGCTGGACGATGCTCCAGTCGGTTTGCGTCAGCGTCCCGGTACTCCAGAGGAACATGCTTTGCAGCTGGTCGTGATGGAAAATCACCAGCAGTTGGTTAACCGCGCCGCAGTAAAGGCTCACCACCAGGCCTGCCAGGATCAGCGTGACCGGCGAGAGGCGTTTACCCCAGGCCACGCCAAAGACAATCGCCCCGACGACGCAAGCGCCCACCAGCGCGGCGAACTGCGCCGCCAGTACGCCCGGTAGCGCCCACAGGGTGATGATGGTCATCCCCAGCTGGGCGCCGGTCGCCACCCCCAGAGTGGTTGGCTCGGCGAGCGGGTTACGCAGCACCTGCTGGAACAGTACGCCCACCAGCCCGAGCCCTGCCCCCACCAGCAGCGAGATCGCCAGCCGCGGCAGCAGGCTGTAGTGGAACAGCATCTGTTGAATATTGTCGATATCCGGGGCGGCCAGCGCGCTGCCCCACTCGCTGCGCGGCAGCGCAATGCTCAGGTTCCACCAGGTTAAGCCCAGCGCAACGGCCAGCAGCAGCGCCATAAACAGCGCCGGGAAAAGGGCAATCCGTGACCTCATGCCTGGCCTCCCAGGGCGCTATCCAGCACGCGGGCAAAGTGCATCGCCGACAGCGTCGCGCCGTAGAACCACACCGCGGGAACGCGCTTCACGCGCTGCTGGCGGACAAACGGCATCGCCTGCCACAGCGGCGTCGCCATTAGGGTCTGCATTTCCCGTTCATTGCCGTGATCGAAGCAGAGCACATCCACATCCTTAAACGCCGCCAGACGGTCGATCCCCACGGCGGTACTCCCCCAGAAGGTCATCTCCCCTTCCCAGGCGTTTTTAATCCCATAGCGATCCAGCACTTCCTGGAACAGGCAGTTATTGCCAAACACCAGCATATGACGGGCATCGAGCAGCGTCACCATCAGCAGCGGACGATCTCCACGACCGGCGAAGCGCGGTTTATAGCTGTCAATCACGCTGTCGAAATGGTCGAGATGCTGGCGGGCCGCACTCTCCAGATTCAGAAGCTGCGCCATCTCGGTTAACGATTTCCGGGCATTGGTCAGCGGTTTTTTCCCGTCGCTAAAGGCAAAACCCCGCCCCGGCGCAATGCGCGCCAGCTTCTCTTCTGACGGGCCATACCCGGCCGACCAGACCAGGTACGAGGGTTTCATCTGGGTGAGCAGTTCGAGGTTGGGCTCGGTACGCAGGCCAATGTCGATAACCGACTCTGGCAGCCGGGGCTCGTTCACCCACAGGGTGTAGTTAGGAATATCGGCCACGCCGTAAGGGGTCACGCCGAGCGCCAGCAGGAGCTCAACGGGGAGCCACTCCAGGGCCACAATGCGCTGCGGATCGATAGCGGCAGCCTGCGCCGTGTTCATTTTCCACAGCAGCGGCGAGAGGGCCATGGCCGTCAGCAGGCGGCGACGGCTAATCATAAAATCAGGCATCAGTAGACAAAGCTCACCGGTGCCGCTCCCGCAGGATGCGGCAGAATACCCATAGGAATGCCGTAAATGTTTTCCAGCGTCTCGCTACGCATCAGCTCGGCAGGCGTGCCCTGAGCGATCATCTCCCCGCCGCGCAGCGCCACCAGGTAATCGCAGTAACGCGCCGCCATGTTGATGTCGTGCAGCACCGCAATCACCGTCAGCCCGCGCTGCTGGCTTAAGCGATGCACCAGCGCCAGCACATCCACCTGATGGGCGATATCGAGGGCCGATGTCGGCTCATCCAGCAGTAAACAACGGCTATCCTGCGCCACCAGCATGGCGATCCAGGCGCGCTGGCGCTCGCCGCCGGAGAGGCTATCCACCAGACGATGGGCCAGCGGTTTTAACCCCACCAGCGCAATCGCCTCTTCCACTTTCTCGCGGTCGGCCACGCCAAAACGCCCCAGCGCGCCATGCCACGGATAACGGCCGATCGCCACCAGCTCGCGGACGGTCATCCCTTCCGCCTGCGGCAGTTGCTGCGGCAGATAGGCCACCTTGCGGGCAAAGGCTTTGCTGTTCCAGCTCTCCAGCGGCTGGCCGTCGAGCAGGATATCGCCCTCAGACGGCGGCTGATGGCGGCCGAGCATTTTCAGTAAGGTGGATTTGCCAGAGCCGTTATGGCCGATAAGGCCGGTCACCTGGCCTGCGGGGAAGGTCAGCGAAAGGGGATGCAGCAGCGTGCGTCCGGGAACGCGAAAGGAGACGCCATCGAGCGCAAAAGTGGTATCGGATTGCGGGTTGTTTTCCTGCATGTCAGCCAACTTAAGTAAAGAAAAGGGCACGAAAAACGTGCCCAAATTTAAAGGTTAGAAGCGGAAGGTCGCAGTCGCAACAACCTGGCGTTCTGCTCCCCAGAAGCAGCCATAGGTGTTGAAGCAGCTGGCGACGTATTCACGATCCAGCAGGTTGTTCACGTGCAGCGCCACGTTCGAGCCCGCCATGCCAAAGCGCGCCAGATCGTAGCGCACCAGCGCATCCATCACTGCGTAACTGCCCACCTTAAAGGAGTTCGCCGGATCGCCATAGCTGGAGCTGGAGAAGCGACCGCCGGTGCCCAGGGTCAGGCCAGAGAGCGCGCCATCATAGAAGGTGTAATCCCCCCACAGGGAAGCCATATGCTCAGGCACCTGCGCCGGGGTGTTGCCTTTGTAGTTGGTGTCGGTGGTGTACTCCACGTCGGTGTAGGTGTAAGACCCCACCACGTTCACGCTGGCAGACAGCGCTGCTTTGGCTTCGATCTCCACGCCGCGGGCGCGGATCTCGCCGCCTTCAACCGAGAAGAACGAGCCCGCAGGATCGGCCATCAGGTTGTTGGTTTTGGTCAGTTGATACAGGGCACCGGTCAGAACGATCGGACGATCGCTCGGCACGTACTTCACGCCCACTTCGTACTGCTTGCCTTTAGAAGGCGCAAACGGCTTGCCTTGCGCGTCGGTCTGGGAAGAGGGCTCGAAAGATTCGCTGTAGCTGAAGTACGGGGTGACGCCATTATCAAACAGGTAGTTCACCCCGCCGCGCCAGGTGAACTGATTGTCATCACGTGATGCGGTGGTGCCCGCGACGCGGTTAAACGAATCCTGCTCTGCCCAGTCGTAACGGCCCCCCAGGGTGACCAGCACCTTATTCCACTGCGCTTGATCCTGCACGTAGAGACCGGTCTGCTGCTGTTTGTTCAGAAGCTGATACGGGCCGGAGTTGTCCGGGTTTTTCGAGCCGAAATCGAAATCGCTGTACACCGGGTTGTAGAGATCCAGCAGCGGAACGGAAGCGTCATAGCCGAACCAGGCGTTGATGTCGTTACGCATGCGCATATAGTCAACGCCGGTCAGGAGGATATGGTCAACGTCGCCGGTGGCGAATTTGCTCTGCAGCTGGGTATCAACGGTGAAGTTTTGCAGCTTCTCATCGTCAACCACATATTTACGCGCCAGGTAATGGCCTTTGTCCGCAGGTGATAACGCGTTACAGAGGGCGTTGCCACTGTTCGCCGCATCGGAGCAGACGCCGTAACCATAGACGCTGTTCTGCGAGGTTTTATTCTCGGCAAAACGCAGGTTCTGACGCACGGTGAAGGTGTCGTTGAATTCGTGATCGAAGCTATACCCGACCATCTTCTGGTTACGGGAGTAGGTATTGTTTTTCGCCCCTTCGTTGAAGTCGGTCGGCAGGCGATCGCCGTTTGGCAATGGATCAACCGTGCCCTCTTTCGGCAACCAACCGTAGTAACCGGTCTCCGGTTCGTTCTGGAAATAGGAGAGGAAGGTGAAGTTGGTTTTATCAGACGGACGCCAGGAGAAGGATGGCGCAATGGTGTAACGCTGCTCTTCCGCACGCTCCTGCTGGGCGTTGTTAGAACGCGCCAGACCGGTCAGGCGATAAGAGTACACCCCGTCGTCGTCCAGCGCATCGCTGAAGTCAAACCCGGTCTGGAACAGACTATCCGTCCCGACCTTAAACTGCACCTCTTTCAGCGGCTCGGTCAGTGGACGCTTGCTGACCATATTCAGCAAACCACCCGGGCTGCTTTTGCCGTAGAGAACGGAGGTCGGGCCGCGCATCACTTCCGCGCGCTCGATCATATAAGGGTCAATTACCGCGTCGTTATAGAAGTTGCCCTGCATCTTCATGCCGTCGAGGTAGTTGTTCTGGCTTTGGCCATCGGCAGCAAAGCCACGAATAATCAGGTAATCGTAAGTATTGGACGCGCCACGCGTACCGACTGCCACCCCTGGCGTATAGCTCAGTGCTTCTTTCACCGAGCGCGGCTGGTGCAGCGCCATCTCTTCCGCGGTCACCACGGAAATCGACTGCGGCACCTTCTCAATGGAGGTATCCGTCTTGGTGCCGGTAGCGGACTGGCGTGCCGCAATGGTCGCCGCCGGTCCCCAGGCGCTCTCCTGCGGAGCAGGCGCTGCGGTGACGGTGATGGTTTCTTCTTTTTTAGGGGTTTCGGCAGCGTGAGCGTAAGCAGACATGCCGCTAACCGCTGTGGCTACAACAACTGCGATTTTACGCAGTGAAGATTGCATTGGCTGAGCAGTTTTTGAAAGCGCCATTGGTATATCTCTGATGAAAGCGTGAATGATAACGTAAACGAGAATTATTATTATGACCGCAGCATATTATGCGAAACATTCACGGCATAGCAAGTGATATGCGCCCCTACAGGAAATGAGGGTATAAGAATTAAACAATGGAAAATAGAGGGTTAATAAATGAAGGTTTGAGTGTTGGAGGGATGTTTAATTGAGGTGAAAATTCCCTCTCCCGCAGGAGAGGGAATAGTGGTGAGTTAACCGCCGAACATATCCTTGATCCAGCCCGCGACACCGTCGCTCTCCTTCTTCTCGGGCTGCTGCGGCTGCTGTTGTTGCGGCTGCGACTGCGGCTGAGAAGACTGGTCAAACGGATTACCCGATGGTTCCGGGGCAGCCTGCTGACACAGGGAGTCCGGGTTGCTGGTCCAGACCGGCACACGGCGCATACCGCCGCCACACACAAAGTTGCCCGACTCATCCACGCCCATATCGACGATATCTTCCGGTGGCGTCAGGGTTAACGGCACCGGCGACTGGTTAGCCAGATAGCGCTGGTAGATAGACATCGCCCCGCTGGCACCATACAGCTTGGTTGGCTGGTTGTTATCGCGCCCTACCCAGGTGATCACCACTTCACGTCCGTCGATACCCGCAAACCAGGTGTCGACGTTGTTATTGGTGGTCCCGGTTTTACCCGCCAGATGCAGGCCAGGGTACTTCGCCCCCAGCTGACGCCCGGTACCGCGCTGCACAACCTGCTGCATGGTCCAGAGGGTCATATAGGCAGCCTGCGCCGGTACGGCACGCTCCGCCTGCGGGAAGCTCTGGTACAGCGGGGTGCCGTCTTCGGCAATCACTGAACGCAGCGCAGAGAGCGGAGCACGGTTCCCGCCGCTGGCGATGGTCTGGAACGCCTGCGCCACTTCAATTGGCGTCAGGTTCAGGGCCCCCAGCAGCATGGCCGGAACCGGATGCAGCTGATCTTTTGGCACGCCCAGTTTTAGCCAGGTATCGGTGACTGCTGGCAGGCCAAGCGCCATCCCGAGGTTAACCGTCGGCACGTTCATGGAACGCGTCAGGGCGTCCACCAGCATCACCTGGCCGCTGTACTGCTTATCGTCGTTCTGCGGCGACCAGACCTGGCCATTCGGCTGGCGCAGGGCAATCGGGGCATCGGCGATCCAGGTGTTGAGACGATACTGGTTCGGCTGGCTCAAAGCGGTGAGATAGGTCGCCGGTTTAGCCAGAGAGCCGATCGAACGGCGTGCCTGCATGGCGCGGTTATAGCCCGCAAACTGCGGCTCTGCCCCGCCGACCATCGCCCGCACTTCGCCGGTGGTGCGATCGACCACCACCATCGCGGTCTCCAGATCGTTCAGCTTGCGCTGTTTTTTCAGCGCCGGAATGCCTTCTACCGCCGCCTTCTCTGCGGCATCCTGCGCCACGGAGTCAAAGGTGGTGAAGATCTTCACGCCGGAGAGATCTTTAACTTTATCGCCCAGTTTGGCCTGCAGCTCCTGACGCACCATCTGCATAAATGCAGGCTGCGGGGAGATGACGCCACCGCGCGGCTGTACGCCTAACGGACGTGCGCTGAGCATGTCATACAGTTCCTGGTCGATCACCTGCTGCTGTTGCAGCAGACGCAGCACCAGATTACGCCGCTCCAGAGCCAGTTTCGGGTTACGCCACGGGTTGTAGATGGAGGCACCCTTAACCATGCCCACCAGCAACGCCTGCTGGTCGAGGCTCAGCTCTTCCACCGGACGGCCAAAGTAGTAGAGGCTCGCCAGCGGGAAGCCGCGAATTTCATTGTCGCCGCTCTGACCGAGATAGACCTCGTTCATATAGAGCTCAAGAATGCGGTCTTTGCTGTAGCGCGCATCCATCAGCACGGCCATGTAGGCTTCGTTGGCCTTACGCCAGTAGGAGCGTTCGCTGGAGAGGAACAGGTTCTTCACCAGCTGCTGGGTCAGGGTACTTGCCCCCTGCACCGTGCGTCCTGCGGTCAGGTTCGCCAGCACCGCACGACCAATGGAGTAGAGGCTGACGCCATCGTGCTCATAGAAGTGACGGTCCTCGGTCGCCAGCAGGGTATCCACCAGCAGATCCGGGAAGCCATTACGCGCCACAAACAGGCGCTGCTCGCCGTTTGGCGAGGAGAGCATGGTGATCAGCCGCGGATCGAGACGGAAGAAACCGAACTGACGGTTGTTCTCCATGTTCTCAATGGTTTCCAGATGATCGCCATCGAAGGTCAGACGCGCGCGCACCTGCCCCTCTTTACTGTCCGGGAAGTCAAACGGACGGCGGATCATCTCAATGCTTTTCGCCTGCACCGTAAACTCGCCGGGACGGGTCATCTTCGTCACCTGGCGGTACTGGGTCGCCTCCAGCAGCTTGACCATCTCGTTCTTGCTGATGGACATATCCGGCTCAAGGTTAACCATCCGGCCATAGACCGCCGCCGGCAGCTGCCAGACTTTGCCGTCAATGCGGCTGCGGATCTTTTGATCCAGATAGACGCCATAGATCGCCAGCAGGATGAGGAAAACAATAAACAGCTTCAGCAGCAGCCAGAACCAGCCGCGCTTGCCACGAGGTTTACCTTTTTTGCCTTTTCCTTTACGTGGCGCAGGTGCGTCATCGTCATACTCATTATCAACATCGTCGTACTCTTCATCTCTGAGGCGTCGACGGCCTGCCTTTTCTTTTGCCGGACGGGCAGGTCTTCCTTTACGTCCAATTGGCTCGCGGTCATTCCCCGCCATGCTTTCTCTCCGCAACTATCAGGCGCAAAGGCCCGATTCTCTGGTCTTCCCCCTGATGGAGGAAGAAGAAATCTCTCAAATTTACCCTCTCAGAGGGTATTGCCGGGTGGCGCTACGAATACTTCTTCGTGCGCCGGGTCGGCGCGGTATTTGCCGGGTCGTCCGGCCAGACATGTTTGGGATAACGCCCTTTCATCTCTTTTTGCACCTCGCGGTAGCTGCCAGCCCAGAATGCACCCAAATCCCGGGTGATCTGCAGCGGACGCTGGGCCGGTGACAACAGCTCCAGCACCAGCGGCACCCGCCCCTGCGCAATGGCAGGCGTGGTCGCCTCGCCAAACATCTCCTGCATGCGTACCGCCAGCGCCGGAGGATTATCTTCATGATAACGAATGGCTATCCGGCTGCCGGTGGGCACAGTGTAATGCCCTGGAAGCTCGGTATCCAGACGTTGGCGTAACGACCAGTCGGTTAAGTTCTGTAATGCCGCCTTAACATCCAGCGCTTTTAGCGCGCGCAGGGAGTGTACGCCACTCATTTGCGGCAGTAACCAGTTTTCCAGATTTGCCAGCAGCGAGGCTTCGTCTACCGCGGGCCACGCGTACTCCGGCAGCCACTGCGCCGCGCAGTGCAGGCGAAGCCGGTACTGCTCCGCCTCCGGGGTCCAGTTCAGCACGCTGAGCCCTTTATCGCGGATGCCGTTAAGCATCGCCTGATGCAGCTCCTCTTCCGAGGGCTTTGCCAGCGGCTTAACGCTCACCGTCAGGCGGCCAATCTGCGAACGCCGCAGCGCCTTCAGCGTGCCCTGCGCTTCATCCCACTCCACGGTGTCAGACTGTTCCACCAGGCCCGGAGAAGCGGCGATCAGAGTATCAATATCCACAGCTATGGCCTGCAGAATACGGGCATCCGGCGACTGGCTGCCCTGCAACAGTAGCGGGGCAATCAGCCACTCGTGGCGGGTCATGGCGTCGTCGCTCTGTAGCATCGCGCCCATGCCATTTGCCAGTTGATAGCGTCCATCAAGCCCACGGCGGCGGGCGATCCGGTCGGGAAACGCCTTCGCCAGCAGCACGGGTACCCGGTCGCTCTCCGGCGCCCCGCCCCGGCTGTTCAGGCGCGCACTCAACTGCCGGGCACGCTGCTGCCACTCCGGCTGATTACGGGAGAAGGCCTGAGCCAGATCGCTACTGGCGCCACGCGGCGGCTGTTCAAGGATAGCGGCCAGCTTTGCCGCCGTCGCAATATCGTCGTCATCCGTCGCGCTGGCCAGCATGGCCGCCAGCCGCGGATCGTTGCCAGACGTCGCCATCTTCTGACCAAAGGCGGTGAGTTGTTCTCCCGCCAGCGCCCCAAGCTGCGTTAATAAGCGCCGGGCCGCCGCAAGGTTAGTCGCAGGCGGCAGATCCAGCCAGTTTAATTGTGAGGGCTCCCGGCAGCCCCACTGCAACAGTTCCATCAGCAGGCCGCTGAGATCGCTTTGCATAATTTCGGGCGTGCCCTGCGCCGCGGCGCGTTCTGCCTGCTCAAACGGCGTAAGATGCAGGCAGATACCCGGCTCCAGTCGCCCGGCGCGCCCGGCGCGCTGGGTCATGGAAGCCTGGCTCACGCGCTGGGTCAGCAGGCGGGTCAGGCCGGTGCGCGGGTCGAAATTCGCCACCCGCTCCTGGGCGGAGTCCACCACCAGCCTGATGCCCTCGATGGTCAGGCTGGTTTCGGCAATATTGGTCGCCAGCACCACTTTGCGCTGCCCTGGCGGGGCTGGCAGGATCGCTTTACGCTGCTCGGCCAGCGGCAGCGCGCCATACAGCGGGCAGAGCACCACGTCATCACTTACGCGACGTGACAGCTGCTCCTGTACCCGCTGGATCTCAATCACGCCGGGTAAGAACAGCAGCAGCGAGCCCGGCTCCTGGCGCAGCAGCTCGGCGGTGGCGACCGCCACCGCTTCGTCGAAACGCAGCTGGGTGGAGAGCGACTGATAGCGCCGCTCCACCGGAAACGTCCGGCCCTCAGACACAATGGTGGGTGCCTCCGGCAGCAGGCGCTGGAGCCGCTCGTTGTCCAGGGTCGCGGACATGATCAGCAGTTTGAGATCGTCCCGCAGTCCCTGCTGGACATCCAGCAGCAGTGCCAGCGCCAGATCTGCCTGCAGGCTGCGCTCGTGAAACTCATCAAGGATCACCAGCCCTACGCCGTTAAGCTCGGGATCCTGCTGCAGCATCCGGGTGAGGATCCCCTCGGTGACCACCTCCAGCCGGGTATTAGCTCCGACGCAGGTCTCGGCGCGCATCCGGTAGCCGACCGTCTCGCCGGGCTTTTCCCCCAGTAGCTCCGCCAGACGCTGCGCCACGTTGCGGGCCGCGAGCCTGCGCGGTTCGAGCAGGATGATTTTGCCGTTGATTCCCCCCTGCGCCAGAATTTGCAGCGGCAGCCAGGTTGATTTGCCCGCACCGGTTGGCGCGTTCAGCAGCACCTGGGGGGCATGTTGTAAGGCGTGAAGGAGATCGGGAAGGACAACGGCGACCGGCAACAAGGACACGAATGGCTCCAGAGGGTTAACTTTACACGGCGTACATTGTAGCATCGCCACAATTCATTACCGAGTGCGCCGTATGCCCGAGTCAAAAAGGTTGTTTTTTGCCATTGAAATGCCTGCCCCGCTCCAGCGGCAGATCGTCCGCTGGCGCGCCGACCACTTTGCGCCGGAAGCGGGCCGTCCGGTGGCGGGCGGCAACCTGCACCTGACGCTGGCGTTTTTAGGGGATGTCAGCCCTGAGAAACAGCAGGCGCTGGCGGCAATGGCCGGACGCATCCGTCAGCCGAAGTCTACCCTGACGCTGGACGATGCCGGACAGTGGCTGCGCTCCCGCGTCGTCTGGCTGGGTACCCGCCAGCCGCCGCGGGGGTTATTACAGCTGGCCAACATGTTGCGGGCCCAGGCGGCGCGCAGCGGCTGCTATCAAAGCCCCCAGCCGTTTCATCCGCATATCACCCTGCTGCGCGATGCCAGCCACGCTGTCGCCATTCCGCCACCGGGTTTTCACTGGTCGTTTGCGGTGAAAGATTTTGTCCTCTACGAAAGCCGTTTCGCAGGCGGGCGCACGCGCTACACGCCGCTCCAGCGCTGGACGCTTACCGAATAACAAGGAATTCGCATGCAGTTTACCCCTGCCCTACAACCCGCCACGCTGGTACAACGCTATAAACGTTTTCTTGCCGACGTGGTAACGCCTAACGGTGAAACCCTGACGCTGCACTGCCCCAATACCGGGGCGATGACCGGCTGCGCCACGCCGGGGGATACCGTCTGGTACTCCACCTCCAGTAATATCAAACGTAAATATCCTCACACCTGGGAAATAACCCAGACCGCGGACGGAGAATATATTTGCGTCAATACGCTGCGAGCGAACCAGCTGGTCAAAGAGGCGATTAGTCTGGATTTTATTCCGGAACTGCGCGGCTATAACACGCTAAAAAGCGAAGTAAAATATGGCAGCGAAAGCAGCAGAATCGACTTTATGTTGCAGGCAGACGATCGCCCCGAGTGCTATATTGAAGTGAAATCAGTGACGTTAGCTGAGAAAGATAACGGTTATTTCCCGGATGCGGTGACGCTGCGAGGGCAGAAGCACCTCCGGGAGCTTATGAGTGTAGCGGCGGCGGGCAAACGCGCCGTGCTGTTATTTGCGGTATTGCACAGCGCAATTGGGCGATTTTCACCCGCCCGCCATATTGACCTTAAGTACGCGCAACTGTTGAATGAGGCACAAAAGCAGGGGGTAGAGGTTTTGGTGTATAAAGCTGAACTTTCTGCCGATAATATCACTCTGAGATCCGCTCTCCCCGCCACGTTATGAAAGGGGTTGAGCGTTGGCTAATAAGTATTCTGGTCGTGTGCGCAAATACGCTTTTCCTCACAGGCTTGTCAAGTGTTACGTTTAGATAATTGCCTTACGGAAAAGCATCTGCTATTTATAGCGGCCTGATTTTTCCCCCAACACGGGGATCGATAGTGCGTGTTAAGGAGAAGCAACATGCAAGAAGGGCAAAACCGTAAAACATCGTCCCTGAGTATTCTCGCCATCGCTGGGGTGGAGCCGTATCAAGAGAAGCCGGGCGAAGAGTATATGAATGAAGCCCAGCTATCACACTTCAAGCGAATCCTTGAAGCATGGCGTAATCAACTCCGGGATGAAGTCGATCGCACCGTTACACATATGCAGGACGAAGCGGCTAACTTCCCGGATCCGGTAGACCGTGCCGCCCAGGAAGAAGAGTTCAGCCTCGAACTGCGTAACCGTGACCGCGAGCGCAAGCTGATCAAAAAGATTGAGAAAACGCTGAAAAAAGTCGAAGACGAAGATTTCGGCTTCTGCGAGTCCTGCGGTGTCGAAATCGGCATTCGTCGTCTGGAAGCCCGTCCGACAGCCGACCTGTGCATCGACTGTAAAACGCTGGCAGAAATCCGCGAAAAACAGATGGCCGGTTAATGCCAGCCCTGTTATGACGCTACCACAGGCGGGAGTTCTCTCCCGCCTGATTACTTTCTGCGCCGTGTAATTATGCCTGCTGACTATATTGGGCGCTTCGCGCCATCCCCCTCTGGCGAACTGCATTTCGGCTCGCTTATTGCCGCCCTTGGCAGCTATCTGCAAGCCCGTGCCCGACAGGGTATCTGGCGCGTGCGGATTGAAGATATCGACCCTCCGCGTGAAGTTCCCGGTGCAGCAGAGTCCATTCTGCGACAGCTGGAACATTACGGCCTGCACTGGGACGGCGACGTTCTCTGGCAATCCCAACGCCACGAGGCCTACCGGGAACGCCTGGCCTGGCTGCACGCCCAAGGCCTTTCCTATTACTGCACCTGCACCCGCGCCCGCATTCAGCGCGTCGGCGGCGTCTATGACGGCCACTGCCGCACCCTGCATCACGGCCCGGAAAATGCGGCGGTGCGCGTGATGCAACAGCATCCCGTCACCTGCTTTACTGACCGGTTACAGGGTGAGCTCCACGCCGATGCGCGCCTGGCGGGCGAGGATTTCATTATCCATCGGCGGGACGGGCTGTTTGCTTATAACCTGGCGGTGGTGGTGGATGACCATTTCCAGGGCGTAAGCGAAATTGTGCGCGGGGCCGACCTGATTGAACCTACCGTCCGGCAGATTTCACTCTACCGGCTGTTTGGCTGGCCGGTTCCGGACTACATTCACCTGCCGCTGGTGGTGAATGAAAAAGGGATGAAACTCTCGAAACAGAATCATGCCCCCGCATTACCAACCGGCGATCCTCGCCCTGTTCTTATCAATGCTTTACAATTTCTAAACCAGGATGTAACAAATGAGTGGCAGGATCTGCGCACCGAAGAATTGCTGGAAAAAGCGGTGGCCAACTGGTCGCTCATTCGCGTGCCGAAAATCCAGCATTCTCAAATGCGTCTCGCTGAGCTATGATTAGCCGCTATTTTTTGTCCTGAATTCTGAAACACACACTACCGAGGTGTACTATTTTTACCCGAGTCGCTAATTTTTGCCGTAAGGTGCTGAGCCGCGATGAGAGCATGGCGGATGACGTCATTGTTCAAAATACGATGTCGGTTATTCCGCGCGAACAGCATGCTATTTCCCGCAAAGATATCAGTGAAAACGCCCTTAAGGTGCTTTATCGCCTGAATAAAGCTGGCTATGAGGCGTATCTCGTTGGTGGCGGGGTGCGTGACCTGTTGCTGGGCAAAAAGCCGAAAGATTTTGACGTGACCACCAGCGCCACGCCTGAGCAGGTGCGTAAATTATTCCGCAACTGCCGTCTGGTTGGCCGCCGCTTCCGTCTTGCTCACGTGATGTTTGGGCCGGAGATCATCGAAGTGGCCACCTTCCGTGGTCATCACGAAGGCACGCCAACCGATCGCACCACTTCCCAGCGCGGCCAGAACGGTATGCTGCTGCGTGACAATATCTTCGGTTCTATCGAAGAAGATGCCCAGCGTCGCGATTTCACTATCAACAGCCTTTATTACAGCGTGGCTGACTTTACCGTCCGCGATTTCGTGGGTGGGGTGCCGGACCTGAAAGCGGGTCTGATTCGCCTGATCGGCAACCCGGAAACCCGCTACCGCGAAGATCCGGTGCGGATGCTGCGTGCCGTGCGTTTTGCCGCCAAGCTGGGTATGCACATCAGCCCGGAAACCGCCGAGCCGATCCCGCGCCTGGCGACGCTGATCAACGATGTACCCCCGGCGCGTCTGTTTGAAGAGGCGCTGAAGCTGCTGCAGGCTGGCCACGGTTTTGCCACCTATCAGCTGCTGCGCGAATACAGCCTGTTCCAGCCCCTGTTCCCGACCATTACGCGCAACTTCACTGAAAAAGGTGATAGCGCGATGGAACGTATCATCGACCAGGTGTTGAAGAATACCGATAACCGCATTCAGAACGATATGCGCGTTAACCCGGCATTCCTTTTTGCGGCGATGTTCTGGTATCCGCTGCTGGAAACAGCACAGAAGATTGCTCAGGAGAGCGGTCTGGCCTACTACGATGCCTTCGCCCTGGCCGCTAACGATGTGCTGGATGAAGCCTGCCGTTCGCTGGCGATCCCGAAACGCATCACCACGCTGGTGCGTGATATCTGGCAGCTTCAGCTGCGGATGTCCCGTCGTCAGGGTAAACGCGCATGGAAGTTAATGGAGCATCCAAAATTCCGTGCGGCTTACGATCTGATGGCCCTGCGTGCCGAAGCGGAGAACAACCGCGAGCTGCAGGCGCTGGTGCAGTGGTGGGGTGAGTTCCAGGTTTCTGCGCCACCGGCGCAGAAGGACATGCTGACCGGTCTCGATGAAGAGCCGGCGCCGCGTCGCCGCCATCGTCGTCCACGTAAGCGTGCTCCACGCCGCGAAGGGGCCGCATGACGCTGGCCTATATCGCCATCGGCAGTAATCTGGCCTCTCCGCTGGAGCAGGTCAATGCTGCCGTCCAGGCGCTGGGCGACATTCCGCAGAGCCGCGTTGTCGCCCTCTCCTCTTTCTATCGCACGCCCCCGCTGGGCCCGCAGGATCAGCCCGACTACCTCAACGCCGCCATTGCGCTGGAAACCGCCCTTAGCGCCGACGCGCTGCTGGACAACACCCAGCGCATTGAGCTGCAGCAGGGGCGCGTGCGTAAAGAAGAGCGCTGGGGACCGCGCACCCTCGATTTGGATATCATGTTGTTTGGTGATGCGGTGATTAACACCGAACGCCTGACCGTGCCGCATTACGACATGAAACGCCGCGGCTTTATGCTCTGGCCGCTGTTTGAAATTGCCCCCGACCTGATCTTCCCCGATGGCGAAAGTCTGAGCGCCCTGCTGACGCAGCTTAACGCCGAAAAACCAGCTCACTGGTAACAGTAAATTTCCGTTGATTAACCATGAAATATTTATGGTTAATCGGTTACGTAAAATCATTGTTCCCCCGAATGTTACTGTTAGAATGCGCAAAGATTCGCTTTGGGCTATCAGGAAACAGTATGAAACCAACCACCATCGCTACCCTGCAGAAATGCAAACAGGACAAGCAGCGCTTCGCCACCATTACCGCCTATGACTACAGCTTCGCCAAACTCTTTGCCGAAGAGGGCATTAACGTCATGCTGGTCGGCGACTCGTTAGGGATGACGGTCCAGGGACATGACTCCACTCTGCCGGTAACGGTAGAAGATATTGCTTATCATACCCGGGCGGTTCGCCGCGGAGCCCCAGCTTCTCTGCTGCTCGCCGATCTCCCGTTTATGGCCTACGCCACACCGGAGCAGGCGTTTGAAAATGCCGCCACGGTGATGCGCGCCGGTGCCAACATGGTCAAAGTGGAAGGCGGCGCCTGGCTGGTTGAGACCGTACGCATGCTCACCGAGCGCGCGGTGCCGGTATGCGGCCATCTGGGGTTAACCCCGCAGTCGGTCAATATCTTCGGTGGCTATAAGGTGCAGGGCCGCGGTGACGCTGCCCAGACCCTTTTTGATGATGCGCAGGCGTTAGAAGCCGCAGGGGCACAGCTGCTGGTGCTGGAGTGCGTGCCGGTGTCGCTGGCGAAACGCATTACCGAGGCGCTTTCTATTCCGGTGATCGGCATTGGCGCCGGTAACGTCACCGACGGACAAATTCTGGTGATGCACGATGCATTTGGCATTACCGGCGGGCATATCCCAAAATTTGCGAAGAATTTCCTTATCGACGCAGGCGACATGCGCGGCGCAGTCAGGCAGTATATTGCCGACGTTGAATCGGGTGTTTACCCGGGTGAAGAACACAGTTTCCAGTAAGGAGTCTTGTTGTGCTAATCATTGAAACCCTGCCGCTGCTGCGCCAGCATATTCGTCGCCTGCGCCAGGAAGGTAAACGTATCGCGCTGGTTCCCACCATGGGCAACCTGCATGACGGCCACATGAAGCTGGTGGACGAAGCCAAAGCCCGTGCCGATGTGGTAGTGGTGAGCATTTTCGTTAACCCGATGCAATTTGACCGTGCCGACGACCTGGCCCGCTACCCGCGCACGCTGCAGGAAGATTGCGAGAAGCTGAAAAAGCATCAGGTCGATTTCGTCTTCGCCCCGGCACCGAATGATGTCTATCCTAAGGGTACGGAAGAGACGACCTATGTGGACGTACCGGGTATCTCCACCATGCTGGAAGGCGCCAGCCGTCCGGGTCATTTCCGCGGTGTTTCTACCATCGTCAGCAAGCTGTTTAACCTTGTGCAGCCGGATATCGCCTGTTTCGGCGAGAAAGATTTCCAGCAACTGGCGCTGATCCGCAAGATGGTAGCCGACATGGGCTACGACATCGACATCGTTGGCGTACCGATCGTGCGTGCCAAAGATGGCCTGGCGCTGAGCTCCCGCAACGGCTACCTCACCGCTGACCAGCGTAAAATCGCGCCGGGTCTGTATAAGGTGATGAGCGCGATGGTTGAAAAGCTGCAACAGAAGGCGCTGAGTAGTGAAGAGATTATCGCCATTGCCGAACAGGAGCTGAATGACAAAGGCTTCCGGGCTGATGATATTCAGATCCGCGATGCCGATACGCTGCTGGAGCTCTCTGCCACCAGCAAACGCGCGGTGATCCTGGTTGCTGCATGGCTCGGTCAGGCGCGCCTGATCGACAACAGTGTCGTTGAACTGGCTCAGTAATCACTGAGCTGATAGATAGCTAATGGATTAGTTTCCCTTCCCACTTGCGGGCAAGTGGGTTACGAAGAAGAGTAAAGGTAACATCATGATTCGCAAAATGTTGCAAGGTAAGCTTCACCGTGTGAAGGTCACTCAGGCCGATCTGCACTATGAAGGCTCCTGCGCGATCGATCAGGATTTTCTCGACGCGGCGGGTATTCTTGAAAACGAAGCCATTGATATCTGGAACGTGAGTAACGGCAATCGTTTCTCAACCTATGCTATCGCGGCTGAACGAGGTTCTAAAATCATCTCCGTGAACGGTGCGGCCGCGCACTGTGCCAACGTGGGCGATATCGTCATCATCGCCAGCTTCGTTATGATGTCCGACGAGGAAGCCCGCCGCTGGCAGCCGAAAGTGGCCTATTTCGAAGGCGACAACGACATGAAACGCACCGCGAAAGCGATCCCCGTTCAGGTTGCCTGATGCTACCCCTGCGGCTGATTGCTGATCAGCCGCGACATGGTCTCTAAAGAATCCGTTCTGAGAACGTACAAACGCTTTAACAAGAACGGATTATCTCCCGGCTTTACCTTGCCTTTTACCGTCGTCACCGCCAGATGAAAACCGGCGTCATTCGCCGCTTTTACCGCATTATCGTTGTAACCGCCAAAGGGGTACGAAAGATAGAGCACGTGCGGGTTAAACTGCGCCAGCGCGCGGCGGGAGTGTTTGAAATCCATCACGATGTTGTGGTAACTGCGGCTGAGCAGGATCGGATGGCGGTTATTGTCCACCCGGTGCAGGAAATGGGTGTGCGACTGCACGTCAAAAACATCCTGGATCTCCCGCAGCTCGGAAATGCTCATAAACTGCAGCGTCTTTGGATCCCACTTCTGCGGATGCGCTTTGATGCGCGACGAGATAATAAAGGCCGTGGCGTGAAAGCCGTACTGCCTGAGGATTGGCCAGGCGTAGCGGCTGACCGATTTCAGGCCGTCGTCAAAGGTGATCACCACTGCCCTGGCGGGCAGGTTCATTTTGTTACGCACATAACCTTCGAGCTGATACAGGGTCAGCGTGGTATAGCCCTGGTCGCGCAGCCAGGTCATCTGGTTATTGAAGGCACGTACGCTGGTGGTGGTTGAGGTATGGCGGAAACGGGTGTTCTCTTCATCGCGCAGGATATGGTGATAAGTGAGCACCGGCAGGCCATTATCTTCCTGCGCATCCAGGCTGCTGACCCAGGCCAGACGGTTAGCGATGCGGATCTGATACCAGGTCTGATTCAGGCGATCCTTGAGTTTATTGAGGATCGGATAGCGCAGATTATCTGCCAGCGTACCGAACGGGGCGCTACCGGCGCTGGGCGCGTTGTAGATCGGCGTATCCTTCCACGTAATTAAATTCTGGTTGCTGAGAGGCTTATTCAGATCGCCCAGGCTATCCTCCACCCGCTGTTTGCCCTGCACTTCGCCCAGATGCCCTTTGTCGATAAAACCGGTGCCAAAGCCAAACCGGAACTCATAGTAATCTGCCGGGGTGGGAGAAACGGCGATGATCTGCCCGGCGCGCACATTGCCGACGGTCACGACGCGGTTACCTACCTGCGCCCAGATGGTGGCATCTTCGGTGGTTTGCATATAACGGGCCGGAGCCCCTTGCGGGCTTAGCAGACTGGCAGAAGCGCCGCCGGAAACCAGCAGAAGAAGCAGAAGAAAAATACGCGAGAACATAGAGAATTATTCAGTACGAAAATCGGACGACATTGTAGCAAAAGCACCGGTAATACCAATGTTTAATATTTCTCCGGTCCATGCAGCAGAACGAAGGGCGGGTTTTTCTGCTGCTGGTGCCACAGGCTGCTGACGTCCGGCGCGCCGTGGGCCACGATGGTGTTACGAAAGCTGACGCTGTCGGTCGTTTCACGCAGGGGGTACATCATCTCCAGCAGCGGATAGCTTATCCCGGAGATCACTTCGCAATTCTCATGCTTATGGCTGAGCAGGGCGGCTGCGCGATACGGCGCAGCGCCGGAGATGTCGGTCAGAAAGATCACCCCGTCACCGCTGTCGGCATGATGCTGGGCATCACACAACATACGGCTGAGCATATTGCAGCTTAAGCCGCGCCAGAAATTGACCACCTGGCATTGCTCCAGCGGCCCAAAGCGAGCGGCAAGCCGATCCGCCATCAGCTGCGCGTGTTCTTCATGGCACGTTATTACCCAACCCAGCATCGTCACCTCTCATCAGAAAGGGGTAGTGTAGCGGGAGAGATAAGGTATGGGGGTGACGGTGGTCAATAAAGCGGCCCGGCAACAGAACGCCGCCGGGCCTGATGGTTAGCTACGCAGCCCGCGTCCGCGCTGGATCAGATTCCAGCACAGCAGATAGAAGGCAACGATAAAGATCACCAGCACGCCAACGGTTGTCACCAGTGGCACATCGGAAATGCCGAGGAAACCAAAGCGGAAGCCGCTGATCATATAGACGATAGGGTTCAGGTGTGACAGCCCCTGCCAGAACGGCGGCAGCAGCGTCAGGGAGTAGAAGACCCCACCGAGGTAGGTGAGCGGCGTCAGGACGAAGGTCGGGATCAGGCTGATATCGTCAAAGGTTTTGGCGAATACCGCGTTCAGCAGCCCCGCCAGAGAGAACAGTATCGCCGTCAGCAGCAGCGTCAGGCCGACAAACAGCCAGGAGTGCACCTGGAATGGCACAAAGAACAGCGAAACGGCGGTGACCAGAATGCCGACGCAAAGGCCGCGCGCGACCCCGCCCCCGACGTAACCGGCG
Organism: Leclercia sp. M50; assembly: GCF_037150775.1. NCBI lineage: Bacteria > Pseudomonadati > Pseudomonadota > Gammaproteobacteria > Enterobacterales > Enterobacteriaceae > Leclercia > Leclercia sp. M50. The sequence continues at coordinate 76,655 of NZ_JBBCPK010000004.1, read as the reverse complement.
ATGATGACGTGGGTAGGCACCGGCGCCACCAGCAGCTCTTCAATGTTGCGCTGGAACTTGGCGCTGAAGAACGACGACGCCACGTTGGCGTAGGCGTTGGTGATGACCGCCATCATGATCAGGCCCGGCACAATAAACTGCATATAGGTAAAGCCGTGCATCTCGCCGATGCGCGAGCCAATCAGGTTGCCGAAGATAATAAAGTAGAGGGTCATGGTGATCACCGGCGGAACCAGGGTCTGGATCCAGATACGCATGAAACGGTTGATCTCTTTGGCCCAGATACTTTTCAGCGCCACCCAGTAAAGCTGCATCATGCGCGATCTCCTTGTTTCTCATGGACCAGCGAGACGAAGAGCTCTTCCAGTCGGTTTGCTTTGTTACGCATACTTAATACCTGAATCCCCTGCTCGCTCAGCTGGCTGAAGACGCTGTTGATCCCCTGCTCGCGCAGCACTTCCACTTCAAGCGTGGAGGTATCCACCAGACGGTACTGATAGCCGACCAGCTTCGGCAGCGGACTTTTTGCCGCCAGGTCGAGAATGAACGTCTCTGACTTCAGCTTGGAGAGCAGATCTTTCATTGAGGTGTTTTCCACCAGCTCGCCGTGCTGAATGATGCCAATATTGCGACAGAGCATCTCAGCCTCTTCCAGATAGTGGGTGGTGAGGATAATGGTGGTGCCTTTGTCGTTTAAATCCTTCAAAAAGCTCCACATTGAGCGGCGAAGCTCGATATCCACCCCGGCGGTGGGCTCATCGAGGATCAGCAGCTTTGGCTCGTGCATCAGGGCGCGGGCAATCATCAGACGACGCTTCATGCCGCCGGACAACATCCGCGCACGTTCGTTGCGTTTCTCCCACAGATCGAGCTGCTTAAGATACTTTTCGCTGCGCGCGACCGCCTCTTTGCGCTCCACGCCGTAGTAACCCGCCTGGTTCACCACAATCTGTTGTACGGTCTCAAACGGATTGAAGTTAAACTCCTGCGGCACCAGCCCCAGCTGGCGTTTGGCGTTGACCACATCTTTCTCCAGGTCATAGCCAAACACGCTCACCCGGCCGGAGGATTTGTTCACCAGCGAGCTGATGATACCGATGGTGGTGGATTTACCTGCCCCGTTAGGTCCCAGAAGCGCATAGAAATCACCGGCTTCTACTTTGAGATCTATCCCGCGCAGCGCCTGGACGCCGCCCGGATAGGTTTTTTTAAGTTGCTCAAGCTCAAGTGCAATCGCCATGAAATAAACTTACCTATAGTTCTGACACACGTTGTGTGGTTTCATTAAAAGTCGGGTTACCCTATAGTAGCGCAACGCAATCACTCGGTTACAGGCCGTTAGCCTCCATGAATGACATAGATACACTCATCAGCAATAACGCACTATGGTCAAAGATGCTGCTGGAAGAAGATTCCGGATTTTTTGAGAAACTGTCTCAGTCTCAGAAACCACGCTTTCTCTGGATTGGATGCTCCGACAGCCGCGTTCCGGCTGAACGTCTTACCGGCCTTGAACCTGGCGAACTCTTTGTTCACCGCAACGTTGCGAACCTGGTGATCCACACCGACCTGAACTGTCTCTCTGTGGTGCAGTATGCGGTAGATGTTCTGGAAGTCGAACACATCATCATTTGTGGTCACTACGGCTGCGGCGGCGTGCAGGCAGCGGTTGAAAATCCGGAACTGGGCCTTATCGACAACTGGCTACTGCACATTCGTGATATCTGGTTCAAACATAGCTCACTGTTGGGTCAAATGCCGCAGGAGCGCCGCCTGGACACCCTGTGCGAGCTGAACGTGATGGAACAGGTCTACAACCTCGGCCACTCCACCATTATGCAGTCGGCGTGGAAACGTGGGCAGAAGGTGACGATCCACGGCTGGGCGTATGGCATTCACGATGGCCTGCTGCGCGATCTGGAAGTGACCGCAACCAACCGGGAAACGCTGGAGCAGCGCTACCGTCAGGGTGTCTCTAACCTGACTCAGAAGCACGTTAACCACAAGTAAACGCAAAACGGCAACGCAAGTTGCCGTTTTTAGTCCGCAGGCCCGTTAAGCGTAGCGCCAACGGGTAATATCCGCCTTACTCGTCCAGCAGCACCACTTTGCCGACATACGGCAGATGGCGATAGCGCTGCGCGTAGTCAATCCCGTAGCCCACCACAAATTCGTCCGGGATCGAGAAACCGACAAACTCCACGGGAACGTCCACTTCACGGCGGGTCGGTTTATCCAGCAGGGTACAAATCGCCAGCGATTTTGGGCCGCGCAGGCTGAGAATTTCGCGTACTTTTGACAGCGTGTTCCCGGAATCGATGATGTCTTCCACAATCAGAACATCTTTGCCGCGAATGTCTTCATCCAGATCTTTGAGAATTTTAACATCACGGGTGGTCGACATGCCGCTGCCATAGCTGGAGGCGGTCATAAAATCGACTTCATGGGAGACCTGCACTTCGCGGCAGAGATCGGCCATAAACATGAAGGAACCGCGTAACAGACCCACCAGCACCATCTCACTGCCGCTGTCTTTATAATGTTCGGTGATCTGACGACCAAGTTCGGCGATACGCGTTTTGATCTCCGCTTCAGGGATCATCACTTCAACAGTATGTTTCATTTTACTAACCGTATGATTTTATAACGAATTTCTCAATGCCTATGGATTCGCGTCCGGCATCGCTTCATAAGCCCTGAAGTATACCAGCAAATGGATCCTCCTGGCGCATGAGTTCACAAAAGCCATATTTGTGATTCCGATCACACTTGTTAAGTCCTATAATTAATTGCTACTAAATAATTAACAAACTTATCGAGTGTCTTTTATGGCGGAAACAAAAAATCAACATTCACGTTTACTCGTGAGGCTAACAGCCCTGTTCGCTGCATTTTGCGGACTGTATCTGTTAATCGGCGGGGTCTGGCTGGTAGCCATTGGCGGCTCCTGGTACTACCCGGTAGCAGGTGTGGTTATGCTCGGCGTCACCCTGCTTCTCTGGCGCAGTAAACAATCGGCACTGTGGCTCTACGCGGCCCTGCTGCTGGCTACGATGATCTGGGGCGTATGGGAGGTCGGCTTCGACTTCTGGGCTCTGACCCCGCGTAGCGACATTCTGGTCTTCTTCGGTATCTGGCTGATCCTGCCTTTCGTCTGGCGTCGTCTGCTTGTGCGCTCCAGCGGTGCGGTTGCCGCCCTGGTCGTGGCGCTGCTGATTAGCGGTGGCATCCTGACCTGGGCTGGCTTTAACGATCCGCAGGAGGTGAAAGGCACCCTGAATGCGGAATCTACGCCTGCGGCGGCGATCTCCGACGTGGCAGATGGTGACTGGCCTGCCTATGGCCGTAACCAGGAAGGTCAGCGTTACTCCCCGCTGAAGCAGATCAACGCGGACAACGTGAAAAACCTAAAGGAAGCCTGGGTATTCCGTACCGGCGATCTTAAGATGCCGAACGATCCGGGTGAACTGACCAACGAAGTGACCCCAATTAAAGTGGGCAACATGCTTTACCTCTGTACGGCGCACCAGCGTCTGTTCGCGCTTGATGCGGCCACCGGTAAAGAGAAATGGCACTTCGATCCGCAGCTGAAAACCAATAACCAGTTCCAGCACGTGACCTGCCGTGGCGTCTCTTACCACGAAGCGCGTACCGATAACGCCAGCCCGGAGGTGATCGCCGACTGTCCGCGCCGCATTATGCTGCCGGTGAACGACGGTCGTCTGTTTGCCATCAACGCCGAAACCGGCAAGCTGTGCGAAACCTTTGCCAACAAAGGTGTGCTGAACCTGCAGACCAACATGCCGGATCAGACCCCGGGTCTGTATGAACCTACTTCACCGCCAATCATCACCGATAAAACCATCGTGATTGCCGGTTCGGTAACGGATAACTTCTCCGTTCGCGAAACCTCCGGCGTGATCCGCGGTTTTGACGTTAACACCGGTAAGCTGCTGTGGGCCTTCGATCCGGGTGCGAAAGATCCAAACGCTATCCCGTCGGATGAACACACCTTTACCTTCAACTCGCCAAACTCCTGGGCGCCAGCCGCCTATGACGCGAAGCTGGACCTGGTCTACCTGCCGATGGGTGTGACCACGCCGGATATCTGGGGTGGCAACCGCACGCCAGAGCAGGAGCGTTATGCCAGCTCTGTTCTGGCGCTGAATGCGACCACCGGTAAACTGGCATGGAGCTACCAGACCGTTCACCACGATCTGTGGGATATGGACATGCCGTCCCAGCCGACGCTGGCAGACATTACCGTCAACGGTAAAACCGTACCGGTGATCTACGCCCCGGCGAAAACAGGCAACATCTTCGTGCTGGACCGTCGTAACGGCGAGCTGGTCGTGCCGGCACCGGAAAAACCGGTTCCGCAGGGCGCGGCGAAAGGCGACTATGTCACCAAAACCCAGCCGTTCTCCGATCTGAGCTTCCGTCCGAAGAAAGATCTCAGCGGCGCGGACATGTGGGGCGCCACCATGTTCGACCAGCTGGTGTGCCGCGTGATGTTCCACCAGTTGCGCTATGAAGGCATCTTCACCCCACCATCCGAGCAGGGCACGCTGGTGTTCCCGGGTAACCTGGGGATGTTCGAATGGGGCGGTATCTCCGTTGACCCGAACCGTCAGGTGGCGATTGCCAACCCGATGGCGCTGCCGTTTGTCTCTAAACTGATCCCACGCGGCCCGGGCAACCCGATGGAACAGCCGAAAGATGCCCAGGGCACCGGTACGGAATCCGGTATTCAGCCGCAGTACGGCGTGCCGTATGGCGTGACGCTGAACCCGTTCCTCTCTCCGTTTGGCCTGCCGTGTAAACAGCCTGCCTGGGGTTATATCTCTGCGCTGGATCTGAAAACTAACCAGGTCGTCTGGAAAAAACGTATTGGTACGCCACAGGACAGCATGCCGTTCCCGATGCCGATCCCGGTGCCGTTCAATATGGGTATGCCGATGCTGGGTGGTCCAATCTCCACCGCTGGTAACGTGCTGTTCATCGCGGCAACCGCAGATAACTACCTGCGCGCGTACAACATGACCAACGGTGAAAAACTGTGGCAGGGCCGTCTGCCTGCGGGTGGACAGGCCACACCGATGACCTATGAAGTGAATGGCAAGCAGTACGTTGTCATCTCTGCGGGGGGTCACGGTTCGTTTGGGACGAAGATGGGCGACTATATTGTTGCTTACGCATTGCCTGATGAAAAATAAGTGACTAAAAAGCCGGGTGGCGGCTTCGCCTTACCCGGCCTACAGTTCGAGCTCACGTAGGCCCGGTAAGCGTAGCGCCACCGGGCTTTTTTATACCGTGAACCCCAGCATCATCCCGGTATCTTCATGCTCTAACAGATGGCAGTGCGCCATATAGGCATACTCTTTCGGCGCGTCATGATCGAACTTCACTAACACCTCGCTCACTCCGCCTTCAACGCGCACCGTATCCTTCCAGCCTGCGCGATGCACCGCTGGCGCTTTGCCGTTTTCCGTCAGGATGCGGAACTGGGTGCCGTGAATATGGAACGGATGCAGCATCATGTCCCCTTCCCCGGAGATCGTCCAACGTTCATACTGCCCTTTAGCGGCGGCAAACTGCGGCGTGTGCATATCGAAGGCTTTGCCATTGATCCGGTTGCCGTTGTGGAAATCGAACCCATGCATGCTGTGATCCATTCCCCCCATCTGGCCATGATTCATATGGCCCTGCATCTGGCCGTGATGCATCCCCGCCATCGCCTGGTCGCCATACTTCTTCATCAACGCCTGCATGCCCATCATGTCGAGCATCGGGTCCATGGAGAGCTGGAGCTTGCGCTGGGTCAGCCCCTCCAGCGACGGCAGTGCGGGCAGCGTGGTCAGGGTGTCCGGCAGTGCGCCCGAGGCGGTCACCAGCAGCGGCTGAATGCGCAGCACCGGCTGCGGTTTATCGAAGGGGGCAACCGCCATTCCCATCTGGCTTACCGGCAGGGTTACCAGGTCAAAGGGCTTGCCGTCGCTGATGTCCACCAGCACCTCGAAACGCTCCCCCATCAGCATCGGCAGTTCGGTCACTTTTACCGGCTCAGCCAGCAGCCCGCCGTCGCTGGCGACGACATAGAGTGGACGCTTATCGCTGGCGGCGAAATTGAGCGAGCGGGCATTACAGCCGTTGAGCAGACGCAGGCGCAGCCACCCTTTCGGCGCATTGTGCTGCGGGTAGATCGCCCCGTTGGTCAGCAGCGTGTCGCCAAACCAGCCCACCGCGGCGCTCATTACATCCAGTTGATAGTCAATTTGCCCGTCGGCGGTAAATTTCTTGTCCTGCACGATGACCGGTACATCGTCGATGCCCCACTGCTTTGGCAGGCGCAGCAGACGGCTTTCGTCATCTTCAATCAGTACCAGCCCGGCTAACCCCATCGCCACCTGATGGCCGGTTTTACCGTGCTGATGGGGATGAAACCAGCAGGTCGCCGCTCGCTGCTCCGGAGTAAAGGTCACCGTCCGCTGGCCGCCGGGCTTAATGATACCGTGCGGTCCGCCGTCTACCTCACCCGGCACCTCCAGACCGTGCCAGTGGACGGTGGTCTCTTCGTTCAGGGTATTATGAATGTTAACGGTCAGCGCTTTTCCCTTGCGTAGCTGAATGGCCGGGCCCAGCAGGTTGCCGTTGTAACCCCAGGTGGTAGCGTGATGCGCACCAAAGGCGGTTTTCCCCGCCTGCACCACCAGATTCACCTGATTGCGTGCATCGGGAGCGAGTAAATTCGGGATCGGCAAAACAGGCCGCTCGGCGGCAAATGCCGCGCGGCTCCAGAGGGGAAGCGCACTGGCGACGCCCAGTGCGGCAGAATATTTTAAAAAATCACGGCGTTGCATGTTCATCTCCTTATTCGCAGCAGTCAATGTTCTGAGCATAAACCCTCCCCTTGCCGGAAGGTCAAGAAAAGCCGCAATAATAAAGATCGTCGCACCGGCGGGAAGTGTGCTAACGTTGAATTTCCGTGACGTATTGGTAGAAGCAATGAAGACGTTTTTCCGAACAATTCTGTTCAGCACCCTGATGATTAGTTGCGCAAACAGCTATGCGCTGAGTGAAAATGAAGCCGAAGATATGGCGGATTTAACGGCGGTGTTCGTGTTCCTGAAAAACGACTGCGGCTACCAGAATTTACCCAACGGTCAGATTCGCCGCGCCCTGGTCTTTTTTGCTCAACAGAACCAGTGGGATCTGAGCAACTACGACAGTTTTGACATGAAAACCCTCGGTGAAGACAGCTACCGCGATCTCAGCGGCATCGGCATTCCCACGGCAAAAAAATGTAAAGCCCTGGCTCGCGACTCGCTGAGCCTTCTTGCCTACGTTAAGTAAATCCTCATCCGATGCCCCTTTGCTGAATTTATGACCGTGCAACCACGGTCATAGTTAGCTATGATGTTGCCCCCGTTTTATGCGGGTGTTAACAAAGGAGGTATCATCCCATGGCCGAAAAAAATATGTGGCATGAAACGCTGCATGACCATTTTGGACAGTACTTTGCCATTGATAACGTGCTCTATCATGAGAAAACCGATCATCAGGATCTGATCATTTTCGAAAACGCGGCCTTTGGCCGGGTGATGGCGCTGGATGGCGTGGTGCAAACCACCGAGCGTGACGAGTTCATTTATCATGAAATGATGACCCACGTCCCGCTGCTGGCACACGGCAATGCGAAACATGTGCTGATCATCGGCGGCGGCGACGGCGCTATGCTGCGCGAAGTCTCCCGCCATAAATCCATTGAAAGCATCACCATGGTTGAGATTGACGCGGGCGTCGTCTCTTTCTGCCGCCAGTACCTGCCGAACCACAATGCTGGCAGCTACGACGATCCGCGCTTTACGCTTGTGATCGACGACGGCGTCAATTTTGTTAACCAGACGACGCAGACCTTCGATGTGATCATCTCCGATTGCACCGATCCGATTGGTCCCGGTGAGAGTCTCTTTACCTCGGCCTTCTATGAAGGCTGCAAACGCTGCCTGAACCCTGGCGGTATCTTCGTTGCCCAGAACGGCGTCTGCTTCCTGCAGCAGGACGAGGCCATCGACAGCCACCGCAAGCTGAGCCACTACTTTACCGACGTCAGCTTCTACCAGGCGGCAATCCCGACCTATTACGGCGGTGTTTTGACCTTTGCCTTGGCCACGGACCACGATGCCCTGCGCCATCTCTCCCCCGGCATCATTCTGTCGCGCTTCCAGCAGGCGAATCTGACCTGCCGCTATTACAATCCGGCCGTCCATACCGCAGCCTTTGCCTTACCGCAATATTTGCACGATGCTCTGAGGGGGTGAACGAATTGAAAAAGCTGAAACTGCATGGCTTTAACAACCTGACCAAAAGCCTGAGTTTTTGTATTTACGATATCTGCTATGTAAAAACGGCGGAAGAGCGCGATGGTTATATCGCCTATATCGATGAACTCTATAACGCCAACCGACTGACCGAGATCCTGTCAGAAACCTGCTCTATCATTGGCGCCAATATCCTGAACATTGCGCGTCAGGATTATGAACCCCAGGGTGCCAGCGTCACCATTCTGGTCAGCGAGGAGCCCGTCGATCCCACCCTTATCGACCATACGGAGCATCCCGGTCCGCTGCCGGAAGCGGTGGTTGCCCATCTCGATAAAAGCCATATCTGCGTACATACCTACCCGGAGAGCCATCCGGAAGGCGGGCTGTGTACTTTCCGCGCCGATATTGAAGTGTCCACCTGCGGCGTGATCTCCCCGCTTAACGCGCTCAATTACTTAATTCATCAGCTTGAGTCCGATATCGTGACCATTGACTACCGTGTGCGCGGTTTTACCCGCGATATCAATGGTATGAAGCACTTTATCGACCATGAAATTAACTCCATTCAGAACTTCATGTCCGAAGACATGAAAGCGCTGTATGACATGATGGATGTGAATGTTTATCAGGAGAATATCTTCCATACCAAGATGCTGCTTAAGGAATTCGATCTTAAGCACTACATGTTCCATACCCGGCCGGAAGATTTAAGCGAAGATGAGCGCAAGGTCATTACTGACCTGCTGTGGAAAGAGATGCGCGAAATTTACTACGGCCGCAATATCGCGACCGTATAAGATGCGTCAGGAGCAGGGATGCTCCTGATACTATTTCTGCTTCACAAACTCGCGGTAGGCCGCCACCACCTGCAGAAAATCCTCTACGCCGCACAGCGACAGACTCTCTTCATCGTAGTAGCTCATCCCCTCTTCCATCTCGTCGCCGGAAAACTCCAGCTGATTGGCACGAACCATGACCTCTTCGCCATCCATCCACAGCGTGTATTCATGCCCGGCGCGTTGCCAGGATCGTTCACTGCCTTTGACCGTGCGCGCAGCCTGTTCCACTTCATCGAGCAGGCCCAGGTTCTCTTTTACTTCCTCGTTGAACCAGTGACCGACCACCTCGTGGCCCATCGACATCCGCACTTTCACCACACCGGTGATGTCACGCAGAAATTCGTAATCCATAGTATTTTCCTCTGCAAAGCTCTTGCAGTAATTATCGCAGCAGCGGGGAAGAAAAAAAGCCGAACGGGTGGAAGGAATGAAAATAAAAAACCCACCGCATGTGCGATGGGTTTGACAGGCCCGGTAAGCGTCGAGCCACCGGGCAATGAGGCGTTGATTACACCGCCGTCTGGAAGATCACCCCGTCCGCTTTCTCGGTGTACTGAGAGAGCTGGTCGAAGTTCAGATAGCGATAGGTATCCACCGCGGTCTTATCTACCTGCGACACGAAGGTCTGGTACTCTTCCGGCGTTGGCAGTTTACCAATCAGCGCTGCAACCGCCGCCAGCTCCGCAGAGGCCAGGTAGACATTTGCACCGGTACCTAAACGGTTCGGGAAGTTACGGGTAGAGGTGGAAACCACCGTCGCACCGTCAGCCACGCGCGCCTGGTTACCCATACAGAGGGAACAGCCAGGGATTTCGATACGCGCCCCGCTCTTACCAAACACGCTGTAGTAGCCCTCTTCCGTCAGCTGAGCCGCATCCATACGGGTTGGCGGCGCCACCCACAGACGGGTTGGCAGCTGGCCTTTGTGGGTATCCAGCAGTTTACCGGCAGCGCGGAAGTGACCGATGTTGGTCATGCAGGAGCCGATGAACACTTCGTCGATCTTGTCGCCCTGAACGTCAGAGAGCAGACGCGCGTCATCCGGATCGTTCGGCGCACAGAGGATTGGCTCTTTGATGTCAGCCAGGTCGATCTCGATCACCGCGGCATATTCTGCATCGGCATCGGCTTCCAGCAGCTGTGGATCTGCCAGCCATTTCTCCATGCCCTGAATACGACGCTCCAGGGTACGGCGGTCGCCGTAACCTTCAGCAATCATCCACTTCAGCAGCACGATGTTGGAGGTCAGGTACTCGATAATCGGCTCTTTGTTGAGCTTGATGGTACAGCCCGCAGCGGAACGCTCGGCGGAGGCATCGGTCAGCTCGAACGCCTGCTCCACTTTCAGCTCCGGCAGACCTTCGATCTCCAGGATACGGCCAGAGAAGATGTTCTTTTTACCTTTCTTCTCAACGGTCAGCAGGCCCTGTTTGATGGCGTACAGCGGGATCGCATGCACCAGGTCGCGCAGGGTGATGCCCGGCTGCATTTTACCTTTGAAACGCACCAGCACCGATTCCGGCATGTCCAGCGGCATAACGCCGGTCGCGGCAGCAAAGGCCACCAGACCGGAGCCCGCCGGGAAGGAGATACCAATCGGGAAGCGGGTGTGGGAGTCACCACCGGTACCGACGGTATCCGGCAGCAGCATGCGGTTCAGCCAGGAGTGGATCACGCCGTCACCCGGACGCAGGGAGACACCGCCGCGGTTCATGATGAAGTCTGGCAGCGTGTGGTGCGTGGTGACGTCAACCGGCTTCGGATAGGCCGCGGTGTGGCAGAAGGACTGCATCACCAGGTCTGAGGAGAAGCCCAGGCACGCCAGGTCTTTCAGTTCGTCACGGGTCATCGGACCGGTGGTGTCCTGAGAGCCCACGGAGGTCATCTTCGGCTCGCAGTACGCACCCGGACGGATACCGGCTACGCCGCATGCACGGCCAACCATTTTCTGCGCCAGAGAGTAACCACGGTTGCTTTCCGCCACGTCTTTTGCCTGACGGAATACGTCTGAGTGCGGCAGACCCAGCGCTTCACGCGCTTTGGTAGTCAGGCCACGACCGATGATCAGCGGGATACGGCCACCGGCACGCACTTCGTCAATCAGCACGTCGGTTTTCAGTTCAAAGCTCGCCAACAGCTCGTTGGTTTCGTGGTTACGCACTTCGCCTTTGAACGGGTAAACGTCAATCACGTCGCCCATGTTCAGGTTAGAGACATCCACTTCAATTGGCAGTGCCCCCGCATCTTCCATGGTGTTGAAGAAGATTGGCGCGATTTTGCCGCCGAGGCACAGGCCACCGCCACGTTTGTTCGGCACGTGTGGGATATCATCACCCATGAACCACAGCACGGAGTTGGTCGCGGATTTACGGGAAGAGCCGGTACCGACTACGTCACCGACGTAAGCCAGCGGGAAGCCTTTTTTCTGCAGGGCTTCGATCTGTTTGATCGGGCCGACAGCGCCTGGCTGATCCGGCTCAATGCCTTCGCGGGCGTTTTTCAGCATCGCCAGGGCGTGCAGTGGGATATCAGGGCGTGACCACGCATCCGGCGCCGGAGAGAGGTCATCGGTGTTAGTTTCGCCCGTCACCTTGAAGACGGTAACGGTCATTTTTTCCGCCAGCGCAGGGCGGCTCAGGAACCACTCGGCATCCGCCCAGGACTGCATCACCTGCTTCGCGTAGCTGTTGCCCGCTTTGGCTTTCTCTTCTACGTCGTAGAAGTTATCGAACATGAGCAGCGTATGGGACAGGGCTTTGGCGGCGCCAGGCGCCAGCGTGTCGCTGTCCAGGGCATCGATCAGCGGATGAATGTTATAACCACCCTGCATGGTGCCGAGCAGTTCAATCGCTTTTTCAGGGGTAACCAGTGGGGAGGTTGCGTCGCCTTTGGCAATCGCAGCAAGGAAACCGGCTTTTACGTAGGCAGCTTCATCTACGCCTGGCGGTACGCGGTTGATCAACAGATCTAACAGGAATTCTTCTTCGCCTTTTGGCGGATTCTTCAGCAGCTCGACGAGCGCGGCCATTTGGGTTGCATCTAACGGTTTGGGTACAATCCCCTCGGCGGCACGTTCTGCTACGTGCTTACGGTATTCTTCTAGCACGACGGTTCTCCTCGCTCTCATTGTCATATGCGGCGGGCGTTCTCTTCACGCTCCTGTGAGACAGCAGTTTGTAGGGTATATGCCCGATACCGCGTCGGGCAGCATAGCAGGATTTTCAGACAGTGTTAATCTGTTTACAAAAAAGCAACATTAAATTGTTTGCTGAATCGTTAAGCATGGTGTAGCGGTACGCTGCTGTGTAATAAATAGTCACACTCTTTACCCGGAGAAGGCGTACGGTTCCACCCGTAAAGTCAAAAAGTGAGGGTCGGGAAGATTATACTCCCGGCATCACTCTTCCCTTCGGAGTCTTTATGAAGCTGCCCTTTTCCCCAACGTTGCTCGCCCTTCTCTGTAGCGTCGGGCTATTTGCCGCCTCCGGGGTGATGTATGTTAAAAGCCGCGCACCTGAAACCGTAAGTGAAGCTGCGCCAGCTGCCACGGCCGCCACTCCGCCAGCGCCCGCTGTCACCCCGGCTTATAGCGCCGCGCAAATTGACCAGTGGGTTGCGCCCATCGCGCTCTATCCCGACCCCCTCCTGTCACAGATTCTGATGGCTTCGACCTACCCTTCCAGCGTTATCCAGGCGGCGCAGTGGTCGCAGGATAATCCCAAAATGGAGGGTGATGCCGCCATTCAGGCCGTCTCCGGTCAGCCCTGGGACGCCAGCGTGAAATCCCTGGTCACCTTCCCGCAGCTTATGTCGTTGCTGGGCGGCAACCCCGAATGGGTACAAAATCTGGGAGACGCTTTCCTGGCGCAGCCAAAAGATGTGATGGAGGCAGTGCAACGCCTGCGCGCGCTGGCGCAGCAAACCGGGGCGTTAACATCGACGCCGCAGCAAAAAGTGACGGTAGCGACAGTACCCACCTCAACCGCTACGGTGAAAACAGCCTCCACGCCCAGCCAGACGGTGATCAAAATAGAGCCTGCCGACCCGCAGGTGGTCTATGTACCATCCTATAACCCATCTGTGGTGTATGGAACATGGCCCAATGCCAGCTATCCGCCGGTATATCTGCCCCCTTCTCCCGGTCAGCAATTTACCAGCAGCTTTGTGAAAGGGTTTGGCTATAGCCTGGGTGTCGCCACCACCTACGCGCTCTTTAGCAGTATCGACTGGGATCATCACGACGATGACCACCATCATCACGATGACGATCATCACGACGACCATCATCATGATGGTTATTCGCATAATGGCGATAATATCAATATTAACGTTAACAATTACAACAAGATAACCGGAGAGCACCGCACAGATAACCACATGGCCTGGCAGCATAACCCGGCTTATCGCAACGGCGTTCCCTACACCAATAGCCAGCTCGCCAGCCACTTTCACCAGACCCATATTTCCCAGGGGCTGAGCGCGACAGAGCATCAGTCGGTCAACCGCGACAGCCAGCGTCAGGCGGCGATGGCGCAGGTGCAGCAGTCGACGGGCAAATCACTGACCCAGCTCAGGCAACCTGCAACCCTGCATGGACAGCATCCGACCTCCAGCCAGCAGCTTAAACAGATCTCACAGCGGAACAATTTCCGTGGTTACGACAGCCCACAGTCCCGGATGCAGCATCGCCTTAGCCAGCCGCATACTGAGCACAAACAGGCTGCGCGCCCTGTGGAGCATGACTCCCGACCACTACGCGCCAATGCGCTGAGCGGTAACGACAGCCGCTCAGCTAACTGGCGGGCCCAGCAGCAACGCGGGCTGGAAAGCCGCCAACGCGCTTCGCTTAACGGCGAGCAGCGTGCGGACCTGCGAGAGCAGCGGTTCGAACGCCATGTTGAACACCGTGAATTACGCCATCGTTAAGGAAGCCGTCATGAAAAGTAAACCGATCGCGGGCGTCTTATTGCTGATGGTTTCATCGTTTGCCATCGCCCAGGCGCATTTTCCTACGCCCGACGGGGCTGCCAGCGCGCTGACCAAAGCCATTAGCGAGCAAGATCAACGCGCCATGCAGGATCTGCTGGGTGATAACTGGCACGATGCGCTACCGCCGGAAGGGGTCGATCCTGACGCGGTGGACCGTTTTCTGCGCGACTGGCAGGTGAAGCATGAGATAGTCCTCGACGGAGAGGTTGCCCATCTGGCCGTTGGCAGCAGCGGCTGGCAGCTACCTGTCCCGTTGGTTAAAACCGCCGAAGGCTGGCGCTTTGATATGAAGGCTGGCGCAGAGGAAATTCAGACCCGGGAAATCGGTCGAAATGAACTGGCGGCCATGGAAGCGCTGCATGCGTATGTTGATGCCCAGCAGAGTTACTACGCGCTGAATCATCGGTATGCACAAAGCATCGTCAGCACTCCCGGGAAAAAAGAGGGTCTTTACTGGCCCACAGTCCCAGGCGAAGCGCCAAGCCCGCTGGGTCCGGCATTCAACCCGCCGCAACCGGGCGAAGGCTACCACGGCTATCATTTCCGCATCTTACCCGCTCAGGAGGGATTTGCGATGGTCGCCTGGCCCGTAAGCTACGGTCAGACAGGGATAATGAGCTTTATCATCGATCAAGATGACAAGGTGTATCAGCGCAATCTCGGCGCGGATTCACAGCAACAGGCGCAGGCGATGAGCGCCTTTACGACGGCGCCAGGCTGGCTGCCGGTGGCCCGCTAAGGAATGGGCCCGGATGCGGCTTCGCCTTACCCGGGCGATTATCAACAAGCCCGGATAAGGTGTTTGCTCCGCATCCGGGAATCAGCGTTATCCCTGATGCGGCATCAGCTCAGGGTAGCCTTTAAAAGCCGATTTCGTGCTGGTTAAGGCCGCCTCATCATCATGAATACTGCCAGAGTTCGCTGCCCAGACGCCTTCCTGAGTATGGGTGATCTGTTGGTGCCGCGCATTCAGATCCTGCCCCATCGCAGCAATGTGCGTACTTTCGGTTACCCCGCTGTTAGCGGCCCACGGAATCACCGGATCGCTGGCGCAGGCCATACCGGATACCAGAACAGTCATTAACAGAGCAGGCTTTAAAAAGCTTTTCATTACATTCCCTCAATTTAATTACCTTGCTACTAGTTTACTACGTTACTAGTGTCAGGGAATGACAAGTTACTGGGAATTATTTCTTGTGAAACAAGGTGTTGTTTAGATAATCAATTGTCAAAATTGTTAACACACCGGCAGGTTGGCAGGCACAAAAAAAGCGGCCACAGGCCGCCTGATTAAGAGCCAGAAAGCAGAGAGCGCCTTCTGGCTGGTCAGCGTAAGCTTACTTCTTCTTCGCTTTCGCGTTTGGCAGGTCGGTGATGCTGCCTTCAAACACTTCTGCCGCCAGGCCAACGGACTCGTGCAGAGTCGGGTGAGCGTGGATGGTCAGCGCGATGTCTTCAGCGTCGCAACCCATTTCGATCGCCAGACCGATCTCGCCCAGCAGCTCGCCGCCGTTGGTGCCGACAATCGCACCACCGATTACACGGTGAGTCTCTTTGTCGAAGATCAGTTTGGTCATACCGTCTGCGCAGTCGGAAGCGATAGCACGGCCAGAAGCAGCCCACGGGAAGGTGGCAGTTTCGTAGCTGATGCCTTTCTCTTTCGCTTCTTTCTCGGTCAGACCGACCCATGCCACTTCTGGCTCGGTGTAGGCGATAGATGGGATCACTTTCGGGTCGAAGTAGTGCTTCATCCCGGCGATAACTTCTGCGGCAACGTGGCCTTCGTGAACACCTTTGTGCGCCAGCATTGGCTGACCGACGATATCGCCGATAGCAAAGATGTGCGGCACGTTAGTGCGCAGCTGTTTGTCAACGCGGATGAAACCACGGTCGTCCACTTCCACGCCCGCTGCACCTGCATTGAGGTTTTTACCGTTCGGCACACGACCGATCGCCACCAGCACGGCGTCGTAACGCTGCGCTTCAGCAGGGGCTTTTTTGCCTTCCATGGAAACGTAAATACCGTCTTCTTTCGCTTCAACGGCAGTCACTTTGGTTTCCAGCATCAGATTGAATTTCTTGCTGATGCGTTTGGTGAAGACTTTAACGATGTCTTTGTCAGCAGCCGGGATAACCTGGTCGAACATCTCAACCACGTCAATGTCTGAACCCAGCGCATGGTAAACGGTACCCATTTCCAGACCGATAATACCACCGCCCATAACCAGCAGGCGTTTTGGTACTTCTTTCAGTTCCAGCGCATCGGTGGAGTCCCATACGCGCGGATCTTCATGTGGAATGAATGGCAGTTCGATCGGACGGGAGCCCGCCGCGATGATCGCGTTGTCGAAGTTGATTACGGTTTTGCCGTTTTCGCCTTCCACTTCCAGGGTGTTGGCCCCGGTGAATTTACCCAGACCGTTAACTACTTTTACTTTACGGCCTTTAGCCATACCAGCCAGACCGCCGGTCAGCTGATTGATGACTTTCTCTTTCCAGGTACGAATTTTATCGATATCGGTTTTCGGCTCGCCGAAGACGATACCGTGTTCAGCCAGCGCTTTGGCTTCTTCGATAACTTTCGCTACGTGCAGCAGCGCTTTAGAAGGGATACAGCCGACGTTCAGACAAACACCACCCAGGGTGTTGTAGCGTTCTACGATGACGGTTTCCAGACCTAAATCAGCGCAACGGAAGGCAGCAGAATAACCTGCCGGGCCTGCCCCAAGTACCACGACCTGAGTTTTGATTTCAGTACTCATCATGACCTCTTATTGATTTCCGGCGGTCCAGGTACTTTGTCGCCCTTCATCCACCGGGACGTTCTATCCGCCCGCAGTTTACAAAATTGTTAACAATTTTGAAACAACAAACGGCTCACGAATTTCCGCTTTCGCCAATAACCTCACGAACTGCATGAGATTAACAGAAAAAAGCCGGCCGTCAGGCCGGCTTTTTTACTTACATCACTAGGCGGCGAATGTCGCTCAGCATGTTGTTGATGATGGTGATAAAGCGCGCACCATCAGCACCGTCGATCACGCGGTGGTCGAAGGAGAGAGAGATTGGCATCATCAGACGCGGCACAAACTCTTTGCCATTCCACACCGGCTCCATCGCGGACTTGGAGACACCCAGGATCGCCACTTCCGGCGCGTTCACGATCGGCGCGAAGTGGGTGGTACCCAGGCCGCCGATGCTGGAGATGGTGAAGCAGCCGCCCTGCATTTCGCCGGCAGTCAGCTTACCATCACGCGCTTTCTTGGAGATGGTGGTCAGTTCACGGGACAGCTCGGTAACGCTCTTCTTGTTCACGTCTTTAAAGACCGGAACAACCAGACCGTTTGGCGTATCAACCGCAACACCGATGTTGATGTATTTCTTCAGCGTCAGCTTCTGGCCATCTTCGGACAGGGAGCTGTTGAAGCGTGGCATCTGTTCCAGAGCCGCAGCAACTGCCTTCATGATGAAGACCACTGGGGTGAATTTCACGTCCAGTTTACGCTTCTCAGCTTCGGCGTTCTGCTGTTTACGGAACGCTTCCAGATCGGTGATATCGGTTTTGTCGAAGTGGGTAACGTGCGGGATCATCACCCAGTTACGGCTCAGGTTAGCACCAGAGATTTTCTGGATACGGCCCAGTTCCACTTCTTCGATTTCGCCGAACTTGCTGAAGTCCACTTTCGGCCAAGGCAGCATGCCCGGGATACCGCCACCGGTGGCAGCAGCAGGTGCCGCTTCAGCGCGTTTAACCGCCTCTTTCACGTAAGCCTGAACGTCTTCGCGCAGGATACGACCTTTACGGCCAGTCCCTTTCACTTTCGCCAGGTTCACACCGAATTCGCGCGCCAGGCGACGAATCAGCGGGGTCGCGTGGACGTATGCGTCGTTTTCAGCGAACTCAGATTTGCCTTCCGCTTTCGCAGCCGGAGCGGCAGCTGGTTTAGCAGCCTGAGCCGGTGCAGCAGCAGGTGCTGGCGCAGTAGCAGCGGCCGGAGCGGCTGCAGGCGCAGCGCCTTCCACTTCGAAGACCATGATCAGGGAGCCGGTAGAAACTTTGTCGCCGGTGCTGATTTTGATCTCTTTAACGGTACCGGCGAACGGCGCAGGCACTTCCATAGAAGCCTTGTCGCCTTCAACGGTGATCAGTGACTGTTCAGCGGCAACTTTATCGCCCACTTTCACCATCACTTCGGTGACTTCAACTTCGTCACCACCGATGTCAGGAACGTTAACCTCTTTCGCACCGCCAGCCGCAGCTGGAGCAGCAGCCTGAGCCGGAGCAGCTTCCGCTTTCGCTGGAGCCGCAGCGCCTTCAGCACCCGCCACTTCGAAGACCATGATCAGGGAGCCAGTAGAGACTTTGTCACCGGTGTTGATCTTGATCTCTTTAACGGTGCCCGCGAACGGTGCCGGCACTTCCATAGAAGCTTTATCGCCTTCTACGGTGATCAGGGACTGCTCAGCCGCAACGGTATCGCCCACTTTCACCAGGATCTCAGTGACTTCAACTTCGTCACCACCGATGTCAGGCACGTTAACTTCTTTCGCTGCCGCAGCAGCTGCTGGAGCAGCGGCGGCTGGAGCGGCTTCTTTCTTCTCTTCCTGCGCAGGTGCAGCAGCGGCTGCACCATCGGCGGAATCGAAAATCATGATCAGTTTGCCCGTCTCGGTTTTATCGCCAACAGAGACTTTGATCTCTTTAACGATGCCAGCCTGAGGAGACGGGACTTCCATAGAGGCTTTGTCGCCTTCTACGGTGATCAGCGACTGTTCAGCTTCAACTTTGTCGCCTACTTTGACCAGGATCTCGGTGATTTCAACTTCATCAGCCCCGATGTCCGGTACATTGATTTCGATAGCCATTATTCTTTTACCTCTTACGCCAGACGCGGGTTAACTTTTTCTGCATCGATGTTGAATTTGGTAATTGCGTCCGCAACCACTTTCTTATCGATTTCGCCACGTTTAGCCAGTTCGCCCAGGGCTGCTACAACCACGTAAGAAGCATCAACTTCGAAGTGGTGACGCAGGTTTTCGCGGCTGTCAGAACGACCGAAGCCGTCAGTACCCAGTACGCGATAATCATCAGCTGGAACGTAAGTACGAACCTGCTCTGCGAACAGTTTCATGTAGTCAGTAGATGCTACGGCCGGAGCGTCGTTCATCACCTGAGCGATGTACGGAACGCGCGGAGTTTCCAGCGGGTGCAGCATGTTCCAGCGCTCACAATCCTGGCCATCACGCGCCAGTTCAGTGAAGGAGGTTACGCTGTACACGTCGGAGCCCACACCGTAGTCTTTCGCCAGGATCTGCGCTGCTTCACGGACGTGACGCAGGATAGAACCGGAGCCCAGCAGCTGAACTTTACCTTTGCTACCTTCAACGGTTTCGAGTTTGTAGATACCTTTACGGATACCTTCCTCGGCACCTTCCGGCATGGCCGGCATGTGGTAGTTTTCGTTCAGGGTGGTGATGTAGTAGTAAATGTTCTCTTGCGCTTCACCGTACATGCGCTGCAGACCGTCATGCATGATGACTGCCACTTCGTACGCGTAAGACGGATCGTAAGAGATACAGTTCGGGATAGTCAGAGACTGAATGTGGCTGTGACCATCTTCGTGCTGCAGACCTTCGCCGTTCAGGGTCGTACGACCGGAAGTACCACCGATCAGGAAGCCGCGAGCCTGCTGGTCGCCTGCCTGCCAGCACAGGTCGCCGATACGCTGGAACCCGAACATGGAGTAGTAGATGTAGAACGGGATCATCGGCAGGTTGTTGGTGCTGTAGGAGGTCGCAGCAGCCAGCCAGGATGCGCCTGCACCCAGCTCGTTGATACCTTCCTGCAGGATCTGGCCTTTCTCGTCTTCTTTGTAGTATGCAACCTGCTCACGGTCCTGCGGGGTGTACTGCTGGCCGTTCGGGCTGTAGATACCGATCTGACGGAACAGACCTTCCATACCGAAGGTACGCGCTTCGTCCGCGATGATTGGCACCAGACGATCTTTGATCGACTTGTTCTTCAGCATCACGTTCAGGGCACGCACGAAGGCGATAGTGGTAGAGATCTCTTTGTTCTGCTCTTCCAGCAGCTGAGAGAAGTCTTCCAGCGCTGGGAGTTCCAGTTTCTCAGTGAAGTTCACCTGACGGGACGGCAGGTAGCCGTTCAGTTTCTGACGCTGCGCGTGCAGATAGGTGTGCTCTTCAGAACCTTCCGGGAAGGTGATGTAAGAGAGGTTTTCAACCTGCTCGTCGGTCACTGGAACGTTGAAACGGTCGCGGATATAACGCACGCCGTCCATGTTCATTTTCTTAACCTGGTGCGCGATGTTTTTACCTTCGGCAGTGTCACCCATGCCATAACCTTTAACGGTATGCGCCAGGATTACGGTTGCTTTGCCTTTGGTTTCCTGCGCTTTTTTCAGTGCAGCGTAGACTTTCTTCGGATCGTGACCACCACGGTTCAGGGCCCAGATCTGCTCG
The DNA here is from genome assembly GCF_037150775.1 of Leclercia sp. M50. NCBI lineage: Bacteria > Pseudomonadati > Pseudomonadota > Gammaproteobacteria > Enterobacterales > Enterobacteriaceae > Leclercia > Leclercia sp. M50. Next base: position 56,020 of record NZ_JBBCPK010000004.1, on the reverse strand, counting down.
TCAGTCCAGTCTGCAACCAGGGCTGCGGTTTCAGGATATTTACCGAAGAAGTGCTCACGAACATAGGCACCGTCTTTGGATTTGAAGGTCTGGTAGTCACCGTCAACGGTTTCGTTCATCAGCTGGATCAGCTTACCGCTGGTATCTTTACGCAGGAGCTCGTCCCAACGACCGCCCCACATCACTTTAATAACGTTCCAGCCAGCACCTGCGAAGATGCCTTCCAGTTCGTTGATGATCTTTCCGTTACCGGTTACCGGACCATCCAGACGCTGCAGGTTACAGTTGATTATGAAGCAGAGGTTGTCCAGCTTCTCACGGGTCGCGATGGTGATCGCGCCTTTGGATTCTGGCTCATCCATCTCGCCGTCGCCCAGGAAGGCGTAAACGGTCTGCTGAGAGGTATCTTTCAGGCCACGATGTTCCAGATATTTCAGGAATTTAGCCTGATAGATCGCACCGATTGGGCCCAGACCCATGGAAACGGTCGGGAACTGCCAGAATTCTGGCATCAGTTTCGGGTGCGGATAGGAGGAGAGACCTTTACCGTGAACTTCCTGACGGAAGTTGTTCATCTGCTCTTCAGTCAGACGACCTTCCAGGAACGCACGTGCGTAGACGCCCGGAGAGATGTGGCCCTGGAAGTAGACCAGGTCGCCGCCGTCTTTCTCGGTGCGCGCGCGGAAGAAGTGGTTAAAGCACACTTCATAAACGGTTGCAGAGGACTGGAAGGATGCCATGTGGCCACCCAGCTCCAGATCTTTTTTGGATGCGCGCAGAACGGTCATGATGGCGTTCCAGCGGATTGCAGAACGGATACGGCGTTCCAGATCCAGATTGCCCGGGTATTCCGGTTCGTCTTCAACGGCAATCGTGTTTACGTAGTTGTTAGCCCCTGCACCTGCAGCTACTTTCACGCCGCCTTTGCGGGCTTCAGAAAGCATCTGTTCAATCAGATACTGAGCGCGCTCAACACCTTCTTCACGGATGACCGATTCGATCGCCTGTTGCCAGTCGCGAGTTTCGATCGGATCCACGTCATTTTGGAGACGTTCTGACATGGGGGTATTCCTTATCTATCTAATACGTTGATTTGTCTGGAACCTGTCCCATTGCATTTTCGCCAGAAAACGCAATAAGACAGGTTCTGCGTTTAGTTGCCGCGCTCTAAAAAACTGGCGCTTAATCCTTTCGTTGCTGTATGCGGCGTAATGAACGTTCGCGACGCGACTGTTCACGGCTGCGGTCCAGCAAGATTTCCTCAATGAAAGCCAGGTGACGGTGCGACGCTTCACGCGCCTGCTCCGGCTCCCCGGCCATTATCGCCTCGAATATTCGGGTGCGATGGTTGCTGACCAGCGGAAGCATCTCCCGGCGGGCATACAACAATTCAAAATTCTGACGAACGTTCTGGGCAAGCATTGGCTCCATGCAGCGTAGCAGATGGAGGAGCACCACGTTGTGGGCCGCTTCAGTGACGGCGATTTGATACTGGACGACGGCGTCGGACTCGGCGTCGAGATCGCCGGATTCCTGAGCCCGTTCGATGGCCTGATGCAGTTCGCGGATGCGCTCGCGATCGGCATCATTGCTGCGCAGCGCCGCGTAATAAGCCGCGATGCCTTCAAGCGCGTGACGGGTCTCAAGCAGATCAAACTGGGATTCTGGGTGGTCGGAGAGCAGCTCCACTAACGGGTCGCTGAAACTCTGCCACAGGCTGTTTTGCACAAAGGTTCCGCCCCCCTGGCGACGAAGCAGCAGGCCCTTGGCTTCAAGGCGTTGGATCGCCTCACGCAGCGAGGGACGGGAAACGTCGAACTGTTTAGCCAGTTCGCGTTCAGGTGGTAGTTTTTCACCGGGGCGCAGGGTCCCCTCAAGGATCAAAAACTCCAGCTGCTGCTCAATCACATCGGATAATTTTGGTTGGCGAATTTTGCTGTAGGCCATATTCCCTGTCTTACGCCTTTTTGCCCGGAGTCAATTGGTCTTACCAATTTCATGTTCGTATCGCTAAAGTAACAAAGTATTCACCTTGTGTCCATATTGGTTTTGATTGAAATCATTAAACCCTGCTTATTTTAACAACCTTACAGAAATAACGTTTCAAAAATGTAACTCTGCACAAATGAATTGATTACCCCGAAAGAGGCAGTTTTAACTTTATTGAAACGGTGAAAAGTGCGATCTGAACCGATTTAGCGGAGTAAAAAATGAAATTCTGCCCACTTATGGCGCATTTTTATTCTATAGGTTGATAAAGGGAATTAAACGGGACGATTTACAAATGCTTTCTTTTTATTCGAACTCGCTTTCTCCTCGCATAAAGCAGGTGCATTCGCCGTCGCTTACCACTATTCTTCCGAATACGGAAGACACAGCCGGTTATTTCAGCCAATTGAACCGTAAACTAATAAATACATGAAATGGAATTTCATAATTACACACGCCAGAGCGTGAACATAACAACCACACACGAGGTTTTATAATGGAAGGTCAACAGCACGGCGATCAGCTAAAGCGCGGCCTTAAAAACCGCCATATCCAGCTTATTGCCCTCGGTGGTGCGATCGGTACCGGCCTGTTTCTGGGTAGCGCATCGGTTATTCAGTCTGCCGGGCCGGGTATTATTCTGGGCTATGCCATTGCCGGTTTTATCGCATTCCTTATTATGCGTCAGTTGGGCGAGATGGTGGTTGAAGAGCCGGTAGCCGGTTCCTTCAGCCATTTTGCTTATAAATATTGGGGCAGTTTTGCCGGCTTCGCGTCCGGCTGGAACTACTGGGTCCTCTATGTTCTTGTCGCGATGGCGGAACTGACCGCGGTCGGTAAATATATCCAGTTCTGGTGGCCTGAAATCCCAACCTGGGCCTCAGCGGCAGTCTTCTTTGTGGTCATCAACGCCATTAACCTGACCAACGTGAAAGTGTTCGGCGAGATGGAGTTCTGGTTTGCCATTATTAAAGTTATCGCCGTTGTGGCGATGATCCTGTTCGGCGGCTGGCTGCTCTTCAGCGGTAATGGCGGCCCGCAGGCAAGCGTCAGCAACCTGTGGGATCAGGGCGGCTTCCTGCCGCACGGCATGACCGGACTGGTGATGATGATGGCGATCATCATGTTCTCCTTCGGGGGGCTGGAGCTGGTGGGTATCACCGCCGCGGAAGCAGACAACCCGGAGCAGAGCATCCCGAAAGCGACCAACCAGGTGATCTACCGTATCCTGATCTTCTATGTGGGCTCGCTGGCCGTGCTGCTCTCCCTGCTGCCATGGACCCGCGTCACCGCAGATACCAGCCCGTTTGTCCTCATCTTCCACGAGCTGGGCGACACTTTAGTAGCGAACGCGCTGAACGTAGTAGTACTGACCGCGGCGCTGTCGGTTTACAACAGCTGCGTCTACTGCAACAGCCGTATGCTGTTCGGCCTGGCCCAGCAGGGTAACGCCCCGAAAGCGCTGCTCTCTGTGGATAAACGTGGCGTACCGGTGAACACCATCCTGGTATCGGCTGTGGTGACCGCACTCTGCGTGCTGATCAACTACCTGGCGCCGGAATCGGCCTTCGGCCTGCTGATGGCGCTGGTGGTCTCTGCCCTGGTGATCAACTGGGCGATGATTAGCCTGGCGCACATGAAGTTCCGTCGTGCCAAGCAGCAGCAGGGCGTGAAAACACGTTTCCCTGCCCTGCTCTACCCGCTGGGTAACTGGGTTTGCCTGCTGTTCATGGCCGCCGTACTGGTTATTATGCTGATGACCCCAGGCATGGCCATTTCGGTCTACCTGATCCCGGTATGGATTGTGATCCTCGGGGTGGGCTACATGTGTAAGCAGAAAAATGCTAAAACGGTAAAAGCGCACTAATCCTCTCCCCTCTGCGTCCTCCCGGACGCAGAGGGTTGTTACCTTCCTCACACTTTCCCGTCAACAGCAATTTTATCCATATCAGCGACGTTATACTGCAACGCATATTTTCCTTTGCCAGCGAATAATTCTCTCCATACCGCTACTCGGAGAAACGTCGATGGATAACAATAAATTATCAGTGAAAGAAAAGATCGGCTATGGGATGGGTGATGCCGGGTGCAACATCATCTTTGGCGCCATCATGTTGTTTGTGAATTATTTTTATACGGATATTTTTGGCCTGGCACCCGCCCTGGTGGGCGTACTGCTGCTCTCGGTACGCGTAATTGATGCCGTTACCGACCCGATTATGGGGGCTATTGCCGACCGTACTCGCAGTAAGTATGGGCGATTTCGTCCATGGCTGCTGTGGATCGCCTTCCCCTATGCGCTCTTCAGCATCCTGATGTTCACCACCCCGGACTGGACCTACAACAGCAAAGTTATCTATGCCTTCGTCACCTACTTCCTGCTCTCTCTGACCTATACGGCGATTAACATTCCCTACTGCTCGTTGGGCGGGGTGATCACCAACGATCCTAAAGAGCGTGTTGCCTGCCAGTCCTACCGCTTTGTGCTGGTGGGTATTGCCACGCTGCTGCTGTCGCTGACGCTGCTGCCGATGGCCGACTGGTTCGGCGGCGAGGACAAAGCCAAAGGTTATCAGATGGCCATGACCGTGCTGGCGCTGATTGGCACCTGCATGTTCCTGTTCTGCTTCGCCACGGTGCGCGAACGTGTGCGCCCGGCGGTACAGACCCATGACGAACTGAGAAACGATCTGAAAGATGTCTGGAAGAACGACCAGTGGGTGCGCATCCTGCTGCTGACCCTGTGTAACGTCTGCCCTGGCTTTATCCGCATGGCGGCCACCATGTATTACGTCACCTGGGTGATGGGCCAAAGCACCCACTTTGCGACCCTGTTTATCAGCCTGGGTGTTGTGGGCATGATGCTCGGCAGCGTTATGGCAAAAGTGCTGACCGACCGCTGGTGTAAACTGAAGGTCTTCTTCTGGACTAACATCGCGCTGGCGATCTTCTCCTGCGCCTTCTATTTCTTCGATCCAAAAGCCACCGTGACCATTGTGGTGCTCTACTTCCTGCTGAACATCCTGCACCAGATCCCATCCCCGCTGCACTGGTCCCTGATGGCCGACGTGGATGACTACGGCGAATGGAAAACCGGGAAACGTATCACCGGGATCAGCTTCTCCGGCAACATCTTCTTCCTTAAGCTGGGTCTGGCCATTGCCGGTGCCATGGTGGGCTTCCTGCTCTCCTGGTACGGTTATGATGCCGGCGCAAAAGCGCAAAGCGCTGACGCCATCAACGGTATCGTCCTGCTCTTCACCGTTATCCCTGGCATCGGATACCTCATTACCGCAGGCGTGGTGCGTCTGCTGAAGGTCGACCGCGAAACGATGAAGCGGATCCAGGAAGACCTGGAGAAGCGTCGCAATAACTACCGCGAGCTGAACGAGTATCAGGAACTCAGCGCCGCTGAGACGAAATAAGGAGAGCCGAATGCAAACCTGGCCAAACCCATTTATTGAACAACGCGCCGATCCGTACATTCTTCATCATGAAGGGCAGTACTACTTTATTGCCTCGGTTCCGGAGTATGACCGGCTGGCAATCCGCCGCGCCGACTCGCTGGAAGGGCTGCGCAGCGCACAAGAGGTCGTGGTCTGGCATAAGCCCGACAGCGGCCCGATGGGTAATCTGATCTGGGCCCCGGAACTGCATGCTATCGACGGCAAATGGTACATCTACTTCGCGGCGGCCCACACCCAGGCGCTGGACGAGCTGGGCATGTTCCAGCACCGGATGTATGCCCTGGAGTGCGCCGACAGCGACCCGCTCACCGGCAAATGGGTAGAGAAGGGGCAGATCAAAACGCACTTTGATACCTTTGCGCTGGATGCCACCACCTTTGTCCATCAGGGTAAACGCTGGTATCTCTGGGCGCAAAAAGCCCCGGATATCACCGGTAACTCGAACCTTTATCTGTGCGAAATGGAAAACCCATGGACGCTCAAAGGCGATCCGGTGATGCTCAGCAAACCGGAATATGACTGGGAGTGCCGCGGTTTTTGGGTCAACGAAGGTCCGGCGGTGCTGTTCCACGGCGATCGGCTGTTTATCAGCTACTCCGCCAGCGCCACCGATGAAAACTACTGCATGGGACTGCTCTGGATCGACCTCAATGCTGACCCACGTAACCCGGCGAACTGGCATAAATCCCCGCAGCCGGTGTTCACCACCAGCTACGAGAATCGCCAGTACGGACCGGGACATAACAGCTTTACCCAAACGCCGGAGGGGGAAGACGTGCTGGTTTACCATGCGCGCAACTACACCGAAATCGAAGGCGATCCGCTGTACGATCCAAACCGCCACACCCGCCTGAAAACCGTAAACTGGAACGAAAACGGGATGCCCGATTTCGGCATCCCGTCAGCTGATACACTCTGAAGCCTGCGGCGCGCTGGTTTAGATCAGCGTGCCGTAGATGGTCAGCAGCGCCACAATCACCACCACCACAAAAGAGGTTTTCTTAGCCATCGAGACCGCCGCTTTCGGCGTTGCGATCTTATCCGTGTGCGGCTCGCGGGCCAGGGAGAACTGGGCCAGACGTGTTAACACCAGATATTGCGAGGTGTGGCGATCGCCCAGCGAGGCGAACCATGCCGGCAGGGCTTTCTCGCCGTGGCCGATCAGGGCATACACCACGCCGAACAGCCGCACCGGCAGCCAGTCCACCACGTGCAGGATCGCATCGATACCAGACTGCAACCGCTCGTGCGGGGTCAGATAACGTGCCAGCCAGCTCTGCCAGGCGCGTAAAAACGCATAGCCCATCAGCAGAACCGGGCCCCACGCGCCGCCCACCACAAACCAGAACAACGGCGCCAGATAGAAGCGGTAGTTAATCCACAGCAGCGCATTCTGCAGTTCGCGTAAAAACTCGCGTTCATCGCACTCCGGCGGAATACCGTGAATTAAGGTCAGCTCGCTGGCCATCGCCCCACGGGCATGCAGGTCACCGTTAGTGGCCGCCTTCAGGTAGGCATGGTAGTGCAGACGAACCTTACCTGCGCCAATACAGAGTACACCGAGCAGGATCCACACCACCAGCAGCGGCACGTTGAAGAAGAGGCCATACAGCGACCGCAGCAGCAGGAATACCACCACCATCACGCCCGCCGTCATCAGCAGTGTGCGAATCATGGAAAAGTGGCGGATGCGACGAAACAGCACTTCCATCCGATGATCCAGATGCCAGTGCTCGCCCAGCTTAAACAAACGCTCGGCAATCAACACCAGCAGCATGGTAAATAACGTCATGTCATCTCCTTTTCTGACAGGGCGGTAAGCAGGGTTTTGAATCGTTCCCAGTCAAACGCCGGGCCGGGATCGGTCTTGCGCTGCGGCGCAATATCGCTGTGACCGGTCACGTTGTGGGCGATAGCCGGGTAGAGTGAAATCAGCGTGCGCGTTACCGCAGCCAGTTGCTGATATTGGGCATCGGTGTAGGGCAGCGTATCTGTCCCTTCGAGCTCAATACCGATGGAAAAATCGTTGCAGCGTTCACGCCCCTGATACTGAGAAACGCCCGCATGCCAGGCGCGTTTATCGAAAGGAACATACTGGACGATCTCGCCGTCACGACGAATCAGACAATGGGCAGAAACGCGCAGGTGGGCAATTTCTGCGAAAAAGGGGTGAGCATCGGGATCGATTGTCCCGGTGAATAACGCGTCAATCCACGGGCCGCCGAACTCGCCGGGCGGCAGGCTGATGTTATGCACAACCAGCAGCGACGGGATTTCATCCTCTGGACGGCAATCATGGTGTGGCGAAGGAACACGCCGAGCCTCCACCAGCCAGCCATGTTCTGAGTGCATGCAGGATCTCCTTATATATGGTGCTGATTCCCGGTTCAGAGTAGCATGTTTCAATCTTATGATTCGTTACCAATTTGGAGTTTTAACATGCCGCCACGCCGCTACAACCCCGACCACAGACGTAACGTACTGCTGGAACGTATAAATATGGATATTCCGGCAAGCGTCGCCAATGCGCTGCGCGAAGATCTGGGTGGAGACGTCAATGCAGACAACGACATTACCGCCCAGCTGCTGGCGGAGGATGCCCGTTCCCATGCGGTTGTTATCACCCGTGAGGATGGCGTTTTCTGTGGCAAACGTTGGGTGGAAGAGGTCTTTACGCAACTGGCCGGGGATGGTGTTCAGGTGACGTGGCATGTCGAAGATGGCGACAGCATTGTGGCTAACCAGCCGCTCTTTGAACTGGAAGGGCCATCGCGCGTCCTGCTCACCGGTGAACGCACCGCGCTGAACTTTGTCCAGACGCTCTCGGGCGTGGCAAGCGAAGTGCGCCGCTACGTCAACCTGCTGGAAGGCACAAATACCCAGCTGTTGGATACGCGCAAAACCCTGCCCGGCCTGCGTACCGCACTGAAATATGCCGTGCTGTGCGGCGGCGGCGCCAACCATCGCCTGGGGTTGTCCGATGCCTTCCTGATTAAAGAGAACCACATCATCGCCTCCGGCTCCGTTCGCCAGGCAGTGGAAAAAGCCTTCTGGCTGCACCCGGATGTCCCGGTCGAAGTGGAAGTAGAAAGCCTGCAGGAGCTGGAAGACGCGCTGAAAGCGGGTGCCGACATCATCATGCTGGATAACTTCGAAACTGAGCAGATGCGTGAAGCCGTGAAGCGTACCAATGGTCAGGCCCGCCTGGAAGTCTCCGGCAACGTGACGCGTGAAACCTTACGTGAATTTGCCGAAACCGGCGTCGATTTCATCTCCGTTGGCGCACTGACTAAACACATTCGCGCCCTCGATCTGTCGATGCGCTTTCGCTAGCTGACTTCAGCCCGGTCTGCCGAGGCCGGGCTCCCCCGATTTCCGACCCTTCTCGCAACCCCCTTGCATCACGCTGTAACATCAACACAACTCGCTGAATCCTGCTTCCCAAAATGATTTTTGCCGCTCGCCCCTGCTCTGCCGTGCTGCCACAGTAGCGCCAGTTCACACAAGGAGCGACTCATGGAAAGACAAAAAGGATTTACCCTCATCGAGCTAATGGTCGTCATCGGCATCGTCGCCATTCTTAGCGCCATCGGCATTCCAGCCTATCAGAACTACCTGCGAAAAGCCGCCCTCACTGACATGCTGCAAACCTTCCTGCCCTACCGTACCGCCGTCGAACTCTGCGCGCTCGATCATGGCGGGACAGAAAGCTGCGACGCGGGCGTCAACGGCGTTCCCTCCCCTGCCACCTCCCGCTATCTCTCAGCCATGAGCATTGTCAAGGGTACCGTTACCCTGACGGGTCAGGAGAGCCTGAACGGTCTGGAGGTCGTGATGACGCCGCAATGGAATAACGGCAACGGCATCACCGGCTGGACGCGCGTTTGCACCATTGCCAACGACAGCGCGCTGAAGCAGGCCTGTGAAGAGGTGTTCCGCTTTACGGCTGGCGAGGAGAACGTGCAATGAATTCTGACCAGCTCACCGCGCTGTGTCAGCGTCACAACGCTTTGTTGCTGACCAGCGCCCCGGACAGCGTCACGATTGCCGTGGTGGGTAACCCGCCTGTTGGGCTGCTGGAGGCGTTACGTTTCGCGACGCAGAAAAGGATAGATATCGAATGCTGGACCAGCGAGAGAATGGAAAAGCACCGGCAAACCGCATCAGACTCGCATCTGCCTGTGGCCGCCATCTCCACCCGCTCCGCCATTGAGATCCTCAACCGCACCCTGTTGCAGGCGATGAGCCAGCGGGCATCGGATATTCACATCGAGCCCGCCGACGAGAGCTGGCAGATCCGGTTACGCATCGACGGCGTGTTGTATCCGCAACAGCCTCTTTCGTCCGAACTGGGCACTACGCTGATCGCCAGGCTGAAGGTGCTGGGCAATCTGGATATCGCCGAGCGGCGCTTACCCCAGGATGGACAATTTACGGTTGAGCTCTCCGGCGCCCCCGTCTCGTTTCGTATTGCCACGCTTCCCTGTCGCAACGGAGAAAAAATCGTGCTGCGGCTTCTGCAGCAGGAGCAGCAGGCGCTCCTGCTGGATCAGCTGGGCATGAGCACCATCCAGCAGCGATTATTCGCCGAAGCGCTGCATAAATCCCAGGGGCTGATTCTGGTGACGGGCCCCACCGGCAGCGGTAAAACCGTTACCCTTTACAGCGCGTTACAGGCCCGGAATACGCCCGCTGTGAACATCTGCAGCGTAGAAGATCCTGTTGAAATCCCGCTCGAGGGGCTAAACCAGACCCCCATAAACCCCCGGGCGGGGTTAACCTTCCAGAGCGTATTGCGTGCATTTCTACGCCAGGATCCAGACATCATCATGGTGGGCGAAATACGTGATGGCGAAACGGCCGGGATCGCGATCAATGCCGCCCAGACCGGCCATCTTGTGCTGTCGACGCTGCATACCAACTCTACCGCCGAAACGCTGGTTCGCCTGCAGCAGATGGGCGTGGCGCGCTGGATGATCTCTTCGGCATTGTCTCTGGTGATCGCCCAGCGGCTGGTACGTCGGCTGTGCCCGCACTGTCGTCAGGAGGCCCGCCGGGATGCCCCCCTGCCCCAGGCGTTGTGGCCTCGCCCGTTGCCGCACTGGCTGCCGGTGGGTTGCGACCGCTGCTACCACGGTTTTTATGGCCGGGTGGCAATCTTCGAGGTGATGGTAATCACCCGCGAGCTGCGCACCGCCATTGCCAGCGGAGCGTCGGTGGAAGAGATCGAAAAGCTGGCCCGACAGACGGGTATGACCACGCTGTTTGAGCATGGCTGCATGGCGGTAGAACAGGGGCACACCACCCTCGAAGAGCTGGTTCAGATGCTGGGCGCGCCCGATGGCAGGTAATCAACTCTGGCGCTGGCGGGCACTCAGCCCGCAGGGGGAGCGGCAGGCGGGCGCGCTTTGGGCACCCGACAAACAAACGGCATGGGCTATCCTGCATGGCAAAGCGCTCGTTCCCCTGGAACTCAGGCGATGCGTGCAACAGACACGGTGGCAGGCGCAGCATCGCTACGACATTATCCATCAGCTGGCGACATTGCTACAGGCGGGGTTAACCCTGTCGGCAGGGCTGGCGCTTTTGGCGCAGCAGCACCCGGCCAGACAATGGCAGGCGTTGTTGCAAAGCGTTGCCGACGATCTCAGTGCCGGGTGTGCCTTCTCTGACGCCCTGAAAAAATGGCCGCATGTTTTTCCGCCGCTTTATGTTTCGATGATCAAAACCGGGGAGCTGACCGGCAAGCTGGACGAATGTTGTCGCCAGCTCGCGCAGCAGCAAAAAACCCAGCAGCAACTCAGCGCAAAGGTAATAAAAGCGCTGCGTTATCCGGTAATCATTCTCGGTCTGGCTTTCGCCGTAGTGCTGGCGATGGTGACGCTGGTGCTGCCGGAGTTTGCCGCTATCTATAAAACCTTTAACACCCCGTTACCTGCCCTGACGCGGGCAGTGATGGGGCTGGCAAACGTGCTTCAGGAGCGGGGGGCGGCGCTACTGTTCAGTCTTATAGCGATAACATCCGGCCTGCTGTTTCTTCGCCGCAAACGACGATGGCGATATGCCACCCAGCGTCTGCTGCTGAATAGCCCGGTGATTGGTCCGCTGGTACGGGGGCAAAAGCTCAGCCAGATATTCACCGTTCTCTCGCTCACGCAGCAGGCGGGCATCGCCTTTATACAAGGGCTGGAAAGTACGGAGGAGACGCTGGAGTGCCCCTTCTGGCAGGAGAAATTACAGGCGATACGGCATCGCATTATGCAGGGGTTGCCCATCTGGTCAGCCCTGAATGAGGCAGAAATTTTTACGCCACTCTGCATTCAGCTGGTACGCACAGGCGAAGCATCGGGCGCGCTGGACACCATGCTGAGCAACCTGGCGCAGCATCATAATGAGCAGACTTTTCAGCAGGCCGACAATTTAGCCTCACTGCTGGAGCCAGTACTGCTGATTGTGACGGGATTGATTATCGGCACGCTGGTGGTCGCGATGTATCTACCGATTTTCCATCTGGGGGATGCGATGAGTGCAGGATAACGCTGGCGCGAAAACGCGCCAGCGAGAAGCATTACAGGCTGTTGAAAACGCGGTTTTCCTGCTCCTGAACGCGGATAAAGGTCGTGCGCTTGGTCAGCTCTTTCAGGCGGGACGCCCCCACGTAAGTACATGCTGAACGCAGGCCACCCAGGATATCACGCGCGGTATTTTCAACCGGGCCACGCAGAGGCAGCTTAACGGTTTTACCTTCAGCGGCACGATACTGCGCAACACCACCCACATGGCGGTTCATGGCCGATTCAGAGCTCATGCCGTAGAACAGCATGAATTTTTCACCGTTTTCTTCAACAACGGTACCGCCGCTCTCTTCGTGGCCAGCCAGCATACCGCCCAGCATCACGAAGTCTGCGCCGCCGCCGAATGCTTTTGCCACGTCGCCCGGCATGGTGCATCCACCGTCGCTGATGATCTGACCACCCAGACCGTGGGCTGCGTCAGCACACTCGATCACTGCTGACAGCTGCGGATAACCAACGCCGGTTTTAACGCGCGTGGTGCAGACAGAACCCGGACCAATCCCCACTTTCACGATATCTGCCCCGGAGAGGATCAGCTCTTCACACATTTCACCGGTAACCACATTACCTGCAATAATGGTTTTGGTCGGCCAGGCTTGACGCGCCTTGCTGACGAACTGAACGAAGTGTTCAGAATAACCATTCGCAACATCAATACAGATGAAGTTAAGGTTTGGGTTAGCAATCAGGATCTGTTTCGTTTTTTCGAAATCGGCATCAGAGGTGCCGGTAGAGACCATCACGTGCTTCAGCACGTTTTCAGATACGGAGCCTGCAAACGCATTCCACTCTTCCACGCTGTAGTGCTTGTGTACAGCGGTCAGAATGTCGAAGGAAGCCAGCGCTTTTGCCATCGCAAACGTTCCGACGGTATCCATGTTAGCGGCGATAACGGGTACGCCAGACCAGGTCTGACCGGAATGCTTAAAGGTGAATTGACGTTCAAGTTCAACGTCGGAGCGACTTTTCAGAGTAGAACGTTTAGGGCGGATAAGAACGTCTTTGAAACCTAACTTCAAATCTTCTTCGATACGCATTTGCGGATTCCTGGGGTACTGGGGTAAATGTCGAAAAACGTAACACACAACTCCAGTGACGCTATCATACGCACTAATACCTGTTGCGCAAGACTGCGAAAATCACTTTTTTTACGCTACAATCCTATAAATTTACCTGGTAAAAAGTACGTAAGCAGGGCTTAATCTTCGCTGATAAAAGATTAAATCTTAAGCAATTGATATCAATAATGAATATTTCCCAGGATTTTATTTAATGGGGTACATCGTTGCATTAACGGGAGGCATTGGCAGTGGCAAAAGCACTGTGGCTGACGCCTTCTCTCGTCTGGGTATCACGATAATTGATGCCGACATCCTTGCCCGCCAGGTGGTAGAGCCAGGTACACCCGCACTACGCGCTATTGCAGACCATTTCGGCAGCGACATTATCGAGCCTGACGGCACCCTTAATCGTCGAATGCTGCGCGAACGCATTTTCACGCATCCTGAAGAGAAAGCCTGGCTTAACGCCCTGCTTCACCCGCTTATCCAGCAGGAGACGCAGAAACAGATAGCACACGCGACTTCCCCCTATGTGCTCTGGGTTGTCCCGCTTCTTGTGGAAAATAATCTCCATGACAAAGCGGACCGGGTACTGGTTGTGGATGTCTCTCCGGCAACACAAATTCAGCGCACCATCGCCCGTGATAACGTCGGGCGAGAACATGCGGAACAAATTCTTGCCGCGCAGGCCACGCGTGAAGCGCGCCTGGCCGTCGCGGATGATGTGATTGATAATAACGGCTCACCGGATGCCATTGCATCGGATGTGGCTCGCCTGCATCAGCAATATCTGGCGCAGGCCGTCTTACAGGAAAAAGCCTAATGCACACCCATGTTCTTTTCGAGCATCCCCTCAATGAAAAAATGCGCACCTGGCTGCGCATCGAATTTTTGATCCAGCAGCTTTCCGGCCTGCTTCCGGTTCATGACCACACCACGGCGCTGCACTTTTTCCGCAACGTGAGCGATCTGCTGGATGTGTTAGAGCGTGGCGAAGTCCGCACAGAATTACTGAAAGAGCTGGAGCGCCAGCAGCGTAAACTGCAGGCCTGGGCAGAAGTGCCGGGGGTGGATAACAGCCGCATCGACAGCCTGCGCCAGCAGCTGAAAAACAGCAGCGGCGTATTAATGGCGGCGCCGCGTATCGGCCAGTTTTTGCGTGAAGACCGCCTGGTCGCCCTGGTGCGTCAGCGTCTGAGCATTCCCGGCGGCTGCTGCAGTTTCGATTTACCGACCTTGCACATCTGGCTGCATATGCCGCAGGAACAACGCGATATGCAGGTGCAAAGCTGGCTGAACAGCCTTGAGCCGCTGAACCAGGCGCTGTCGCTGATCCTGGATTTAATCCGCAATTCAGCGCCATTCCGCAAGCAAACCAGCCTGAATGGTTTTTATCAGGATAATGGTGAAGATGCGGATCTCCTGCGCCTGCAGCTCTCCCTTGCCGATCAGCTTTACCCGCAAATTTCAGGCCATAAGAGCCGCTTTGCGATCCGTTTCATGCCGCTCGACAGTGAACATGGTCTGGTGCCGGAACGCCTCGACTTTGAACTGGCGTGCTGCTAAGGAGTTAAGATGTCTGAAGTCACCACCGTGAACTGCCCCACCTGTGGCAAGCCCGTTGTCTGGGGCGAACAGAGCCCGTTCCGCCCTTTTTGCAGCAAGCGCTGCCAGCTAATCGATCTGGGCGAGTGGGCTGCGGAAGAGAAACGCATTCCCAGCTCAGGCGATATGTCCGACAGCGATGACTGGAGCGAAGAGCAGCAGTAATGTCCCCATGGCCTGCCGGCACCTCGCTCGCAGGCCAGTTAGTCCGCCACTAAACGCGCAATGACAGGCGCATTTGCCGGTGGGAATTTATCGGCATCCAGCGCGTTCAGCGTCACCCAGTTTCCAGGCTGTCCCTCTTTGCCCCAGGGTTCCCCCTCCCAGTTTTCCACCAGCCAGAACCACAGCGTGATATGGCGATCGGGAAAGGTATATTCCAGTTTATCGAACAGGGTCGCACCGCGCGGCGTGATGCCCACCTCTTCCTGAAGCTCGCGGATAAGCGCCTGTTCCGGCGTCTCGCCGGACTCAATCTTACCGCCAGGAAACTCCCACTTATTCGCCATGTGCGCATCGGCCGCACGCTGGGTAATAAAGATTTGGTTATCGGAATTACGAATGATCCCGACAGCGATTTGCAGTATTTTCATTGTCTTGCATCCATAAAAAAGGCGCAGATATCTGCGCCTTTTACGTGTTTTACAGGCTTAGCTCAGACGGCCATGGCACTGTTTGTATTTTTTACCGGAACCGCACGGGCACGGATCGTTACGACCGACCTTACGATCACCGGACTGCGCGGCAATTGCGGCGGCGGCGGCTTCTTCATCGTCCTGATGGCTGAGCTGCTGCATCTGAGCCAGACGCTCCGCTTCTTCACGACGCTGCTGTTCCATCTCTTCCACTTCTTCCGGCATGCGCACCTGGACTTTGCTCAGGGTGCTGATCACTTCGTACTTCAGTGATTCAAGCATAGAGGCAAACATCGCAAAGGATTCACGCTTGTACTCCTGCTTCGGATCTTTTTGCGCATAGCCACGCAGGTGAATACCCTGACGCAGATAATCCATCGCTGCCAGGTGCTCTTTCCACAGGGAGTCCAGGGTTTGCAGCATCACGCCTTTTTCGAAATGACGCATCATCTCAGCGCCAACCACCTCTTCTTTACGCTTATAGACCTCAAGGGCGTTAGCGAAAATACGCTCGCGCAGGGTCTCTTCATGCAGCTCCGGCTCTTTATCCAGCCACTCCTGAATCGGCAGATCCAGGTCGAAGTCGTTTTTCAGACGCGCCTGCAGACCTTCGACATCCCACATCTCTTCCAGAGATTGCGGTGGAATATGGTTATCGATAGTCGCTTTGAAGACATCTTCGCGAATGCTGTTAATGGTTTCGCTCACGTCGGAAACGTCCAGCAGTTCGTTACGCTGGGTGTAGATAGCGCGACGCTGGTCGTTGGCCACGTCATCATACTCAAGCAGCTGCTTACGAATATCGAAGTTACGGCTTTCCACTTTACGCTGGGCGTTGGCGATGGCTTTGGTCACCCACGGGTGTTCAATCGCTTCGCCCGGCTTCATACCCAGTTTACGCATCATGCCCGATACTCGGTCAGAGGCGAAAATACGCATCAACGCATCTTCCATCGACAGATAGAAGCGTGAAGAACCGGCATCACCCTGACGACCCGCACGGCCACGCAGCTGGTTGTCGATACGACGGGATTCGTGACGTTCCGTACCGATGATGTGCAGACCGCCCGCAGCCAGAACCGCATCGTGACGAACCTGCCAGTCGGCTTTGATCTGCGCGATCTGTTCCGGGGTTGGGTTTTCCAGCGCAGCCACTTCAGCCTGCCAGCTACCGCCCAGCATGATGTCGGTACCACGACCCGCCATGTTGGTGGCGATGGTCACGGCTGCCGGATAGCCCGCCTGGGCAACGATATCGGCCTCTTTAGCGTGGAACTTGGCGTTCAGCACGTTGTGTTTGATACCGGCTTTGGTCAGCTCATTGGAGACCACTTCCGATTTTTCAATGGAGATAGTCCCCACCAGCACCGGCTGGCCCGCAGCGGTACGATCGCGGATATCTTCAATGATGGCCTGAATTTTTTCCGCTTCGGTCATGTAGACCAGGTCCGGCATATCCTTACGGATCATTGGACGGTTGGTTGGAACGACTACGGTATCCAGCTTATAGATGGAGCTGAATTCGAAGGCTTCGGTATCCGCCGTACCGGTCATCCCTGCCAGCTTCTCGTACAGACGGAAGTAGTTCTGGAAGGTAATGGATGCCAGCGTCTGGTTCTCGTTCTGGATATCGACATTTTCTTTGGCTTCAACGGCCTGATGCAGACCGTCGGACCAGCGACGACCCTGCATGGTACGGCCGGTATGTTCGTCGACGATAATAACTTCGCCATCCTTAACGATGTAGTCCACGTCACGGGTAAACAACACGTGGGCGCGCAGGGCGGCAGTGACGTGGTGCATCAGCATGATATTGCCTGGGGAATAGAGTGACTCGCCCTCTTCCATAATGCCCTGGGCAACCAGCAGCTCTTCGATCTGCACCAGACCGCGCTCGGTCAGGTTCACCTGGCGGGCTTTTTCATCAACGGAGAAGTGACCTTCACCCTGGAAGGTGTCGGAGTCCTCTTTTTCCTGACGGATCAGGTGCGGAATGATTTTATCGACTTTGCGATACATCTCGGAGCTGTCTTCAGCCGGACCAGAGATGATCAGCGGCGTACGCGCTTCGTCGATCAGAATGGAGTCCACCTCATCCACCAGCGCATAGTGCAGCTTACGCTGTACGCGCTCTTCCGGGCTGAAGGCCATGTTGTCACGCAGGTAGTCAAAGCCGTATTCGTTGTTGGTCCCGTAGGTGATGTCGGCGTTATAGGCTTCGCGTTTCGCAGGGGCCGGCAAACCAGACATGTTGATCCCGACGGTCATACCGAGGAATTCGAACAGTGGACGGTTGTTTTCGGCATCACGCTGCGCCAGATAGTCGTTGACGGTAACCACGTGCACACCTTTACCCGACAGGGCGTTAAGGTAGGCAGGCAGGGTTGCGGTCAGGGTTTTACCTTCACCGGTACGCATCTCAGCGATGCAGCGGTCGTTCAGCACCATCCCGCCCAGCAGCTGCACGTCGAAATGACGCATGCCAAACACGCGCTTACTCGCTTCACGCACCACGGCGAACGCTTCCGGGATCAGGCTTTCAACGGTTTCACCTTTTTCAAGGCGGGCACGGAATTCAGCGGTTTTGGCTTTCAGCTCTTCATCAGAGAGTTTTTCCATCGCCGGCTCAAGGCTGTTGATGACGCTGACGGCTTTGCGCATGCGGCGCAGGGTACGATCGTTACGACTACCGAAAACTTTTGTTAGTAATTTGATTAACATAATAAATTCTCAAACGCCCCATGATGGGCAGTTAAATTAAGGTATTGAACAACGGTTAATTTAGCTGAGGCGTTGAGGTCCGGCGCGGATGCCCTGCACCTGGCTAATCCAGGCGGACACAGAGAAAGCGGTTTGTGGATAAAGTGTGGCAAGCGCGACCTGACGGACAATAACCGGCGGCTTGCTTTGCTGCGTAAGCAGCGTGGTGAGTGTATCGAGCAGCGCCAGATGGTGCGCCTGTACCGGTAAAGGCTCTTCGACAACAGGTAACGCCTGCGGCGCCATGGCAAAGGAGAGATGCCGGATGACGGTACGAATCGCATGCTGATGCCAGTAATCCACCGTGAAATTGGGTCGGCGGTTCGCTTCCAGCAGGGCGAGATTCGTGAAATTGACCCGCGTGCTCAGATCGTGGCGGGTGGTGGTGGTCTTTGCCGGATTTGCGGTTTCGGTGTTACTGCTGAGCGCGGGCAGGCCAAGACTCGCCGCGACCATCCCCAGAAGGAGATGCGGCCAGAAGTAACGTCTGCCAAATTGTCGCCAGCGCGTCAGAATTCCGCTCAATTGCCCCACCACAAGTAAGTGAACCTTCAGGCTCACCGTATGATTTTTATATTTTCGCGCCCAGATAGTAACACTAAAGCCGGGTTGCAGCAGCAGTAATGCGCCACAGAGGAGGTTAAAAATGGTGATGAAATCAGCAAACGAGCCATTGACTACAGCAATACGGGGAAGATAAAAACAAAAACGACTGGTCTTCCTGGCCGGAGAGAGTGCCAGGTCAACCAGTCGAATTTACATAACGGAATTTACCGTTACGCCAGAACCGTGCTCGGTGCTTTGAATGCCAGAGGCAGTTCAGCTTCGTCTTCGAAGGTCACATATTCCCAGGCTTCCTGTTTTGCCAGAACAGCCTGCAACAATTTGTTGTTCAGTGCGTGACCGGATTTATACGCGGTAAACGCACCAATGATGTTGTGACCACACATGAACAGGTCGCCGATCGCATCCAGCATTTTGTGACGAACGAATTCGTCTTCAAAACGCAGGCCGTCTTCGTTCAGTACGCGATAATCGTCAACAACGATGGCACAATCGAAGCTGCCGCCCAGGCACAGGCCGCGGGACTGCAGATATTCGATATCACGCATGAAACCAAACGTACGCGCTCGACTGATCTGACGCATAAACGCATCAGCAGAGAAGTTCATCGCATAGCGCTGGGTGCTGGAATCAATCGCCGGATGGTTGAAGTCGATGGTGAAATCCAACGAAAAACCATTAAACGGCTTGAATTCAGCCCATTTGTCGCCATCCTGGACACGAACGGTCTCTTTGATACGTACGAATTTCTTCGCACTGTTCAGTTCTTCGATGCCGGCGTCCAACAACAGGTAGACGAACGGTGCAGCACTGCCATCCATAATCGGGATTTCCGGCGCATCGACTTCAACAATAATGTTGTCGATACCCAGACCCGCCAGGGCGGCATTCAGGTGCTCTACGGTAGATATCCGCACGTCATGCTCATTCACCAGGCAAGTACAGAGCATGGTATCACGCACAGATTTGGCATCAGCCGGGAAATCTACCGGTGGATTCAAGTCGGTGCGACGATAGATGACCCCGGTATTGGCCGGCGCAGGGCGCAACGTCAGGGTGACTTTCTTGCCGGTATGTAAACCGACACCTGTCGCCTGAACGATACGTTTTAATGTCCTTTGTTTGATCATCGTATAATCTCGCCAAGTTACTTATCCAACCGAGAGTGTACATCACTATCGGGCGGCCAGTTTAGCACAAAGAGCGTAAATTCCCTAATTCCAGCTAATTCTTAATCAGCTTGTTTACGCAGGAATGCTGGAATGTCCAGATAATCCGGCTCTTTCTGCGTTTGTGGCGTATTGTCATTCACCACCTTAGCAGCGGGTTTCTGCTCCTGGGTCAATGGCGCCATGCCGTGCGGCTGGTAGCGATCCATCACCGGCTGCTGTGCAGTTTTGTTGGTCACCAGAGTGATCTCAGGACGTTTGTCCATACCGATACCGGTCGCAACAACCGTTACGCGCAGCTCATCGTTCATTTCCGGATCAAGGGAAGTACCGATTACCACGGTTGCGTTATCAGAGGCGAACGCACGGATGGTGTTACCCACGGTTTCGAACTCATCCAGACGCAGGTCGAAGCCCGCAGTGATGTTAACCAGCACGCCGCGCGCGCCAGACAGATCGATATCTTCCAGCAGCGGAGAAGAGATCGCCATTTCAGCGGCTTCTTCTGCACGGTCTTCACCTTTCGCCACGCCGGAACCCATCATCGCGTAGCCCATTTCGGACATCACGGTGCGCACGTCAGCAAAGTCGACGTTCATCAGGCCTGGACGGGTGATCAGCTCGGCGATACCCTGGACTGCGCCTTTCAGAACATCGTTCGCCGCGCCAAAAGCGTCCAGCAGAGAGATGCCACGACCCAGCACTTTCAGCAGTTTGTCGTTTGGAATAGTGATCAGCGAGTCCACATGCTTGGACAGCTCGGTGATACCCTGCTCTGCAAACGCCATACGCTTCTTGCCTTCAAAGTTGAAAGGCTTGGTCACAACGGCAACAGTCAGGATACCTAAATCTTTAGCCACTTCCGCAACAACTGGCGCAGCACCGGTTCCGGTACCACCGCCCATGCCTGCGGCAATAAACACCATGTCTGCACCATCAAGTGCCGCACGCAGTGCTTCACGATCTTCTTCTGCAGCGTTACGGCCGACTTCCGGGTTTGCCCCAGCGCCCAGCCCTTTAGTGATGCCGCCGCCGATCTGAATTGTCTGGCCAACAGCCGTCTTACGCAGTGCCTGCGCATCGGTGTTCACCGCGAAGAATTCAACGCCTTCGATGCGCTCGCGCACCATGTGCTCTACAGCATTACCGCCGCCGCCACCGACGCCGATGACTTTAATCACCGCGTCGTTGGTCAGTTCCATAGGTTCAAACATAGTTTCTCTCCGTTTTGTGCCTGTCGCCTGAAACCGTTAATTCTCTCCGGTCTCTTACAAAAATTAAAACTCTTTTCGCAGCCAGGTGTTGATTCGTTTAAACCACGAACCCACCGACGTGCGTTTTTCTACTTCTGCTTCGCCACTAAGATGGGTTTCCTTCCCGTAATGAAGCAAGCCCACAGCCGTTGAGTAATACGGCTCCTGAGCATAATCCGTCAGACCGGTGATGTTCAGCGGTGCCCCAATGCGCACCTGCGTATGGAACACGCGCTGAGCGCAAGCCGCAAGACCTTCAATTTGCGCCGCGCCGCCGGTTAATACAATCCCCGCCGCAAGATGATGTTTAACCCCCTGCTGGCGAAGCTGTTCCTGTAATTGCAAAATCTCTTCGTTCACGAGGTTGAGCAGCTCGGTATAACGCGGCTCAATGACCTCGGCCAACGTCTGGCGCTGCAGGCTGCGCGGCGGACGACCACCGACGCTCGGCACTTCGACGCTCTCATCTTTACCAACGATAGAGCCCAGCGCACACCCGTGGCGCACTTTAATCGCCTCAGCATCGCTCGGTGGCGTACCAAAGGCATACGCGATATCGCTGGTGACCACATTCCCTGCATAAGGGATAACTTTGGTGTGGCGCAGCGCTCCGCCGGTGTAGACGGCCATGTCCATAGTACCACCGCCGATATCGACGACACAGACGCCCAGCTCACGTTCGTCTTCAGTCAGCACCGAATAACTTGCCGCCAGACCGGCGAAAATAAGTTGGTCAACTTTCAGGCCACAACGTTCCACGGCTTTAACAATGTTCTTCGCCATATCGTTGTGACATGTGATCAAGTGCACTTTTGCCTGCATACGCACGCCTGAAAGCCCCACCGGATTTTTAATGCCTTCCTGATAATCGATGGCGTATTCCTGCGGGATCACATGCAGTACGCGATGCTCATCGCGGACACGCACCGACTTCGCAGTATGCACTACGTTCTCGACGTCTTCCTGCGAGACTTCTTCTTCTGAGATCGGCACCATACCGATCTCGTTCTGGCAGCTGATATGTTTGCCAGAGAGTGCCAGATACACGGAGGAAATCTGGCAATCCGCCATCAGTTCGGCCTGATCGATGGCGCGCTGTACGCATTTCACCACCGACTCGAGGTCGTTTACCCCACCTTTATCCATACCACGGGAGGGGCAGCTACCCACACCAATGATATTGACCATACCGTCGGGCAGAACTTCCCCTACTAAAGCAGCAACCTTCGCAGTGCCAATCTCCAGTCCTACTACCAGTTTTCTGTCCGTCGCCTTGATCATTGTTATTCTGCCTGTACCTGAGCCTGATTCTGTTGCTGATTAGGTTCCTCAACCGGGGCCGGGGTCCACCCGACCGATGCGCCTGAGTCATAGCGCAAATCAACGTAGCTAATCCTTTTGCCTTCAGCCTGCGCCTGCTGCTGCAGAACGGGATAGAGTTCTACAAAACGTTCCAGACGCTTCATCGTGTCACCCCGCCCCAGGTTCAGCTTAATATCGTTCGTCAGCGTCAACTGCCAGGAACGACGCGCCGTCATTGCAGCCTGTTTCAGGGTAAAACGATCCTTAGCCAGCACCTTCCCCATGCTACGAAAACCTTCCAGCACTTCGTTTTCGCTGCCTTCCGGCCCATATAACATAGGTAAATTTTGCTTGCTGACACGATCGGCCGGGACGCTGAAAGAAACTCCCTGTACGTCAACCATATGCTGATCATTCCAACGCGCAATGGGTACATATTCAACCAGATGAATCTTCAATTCATCAGGCCATTGCTTTCTGACGCTTGCCTGTTTAATCCACGGCAGGCGCTCAATCTGACTCTGAATAATGTTCACATCCTGCGTCATGAAGGTGCCAGGCGATCCCAATGCCAGGATCGACTGACGGATATCATCATTACGCGTGTAGTGACGGTCACCCGTTACCACCAGTTTCGACAGAGGCAGACGTTGTGCATCTTCCATCCAGCCGAGCACCATCCAGCCGCTAACAAACACAGTACACAGCACGGCGAGCAGGAAGGTAATCCCTGCAAGACGCGTTCCATTACTCCGCCGGGAAGTATATTCTTCTTCCTCGTCGCGGTTTCGCGTGTTCAGCGCAGCCTGAGACATATCAGCCCGCCTGATCCAGAATGCGGACCACCAGCTGCGAGAAGCTCATTCCCGCCTGGCGAGCCGCCATCGGCACCAGACTGTGGCTGGTCATACCCGGTGAGGTATTGGCTTCCAGCAGATAAAATTGCCCGTCGCTATCCTGCATGACGTCGATTCTTCCCCAACCACGGCAGCCAAGAACATGCCAGGCTTTTAGCACCAGAGCGCTTAATAATGCTTCACGCCCGGCATCCAGACCACTTGGGCAGAAATATTGCGTCTCATCAGAGAGATACTTCGCCTCATAATCATAGAAGGTTCCGGCAGGTTGGATACGAATTGACGGTAAAATTTCTTCCCCGAGCATCGCAACGGTAAATTCCGGTCCGCTTAGCCATTTTTCAACCAGAACTTCTTCATCATGTTGAAATGCCAGCGCTAATGCAGATGATATATCGCCTGCTTCGTCTACTTTAGACATTCCTACGCTTGAGCCTTCACGGCTGGGTTTCACAATCACTGGCAATCCCAGCGCTGCAATACGTTCAGTGACGCTGGCTTCAAGGCCCTGCTCAAATTCACGGCGTGTCAGTGCCACCCAAGGCGCAACCGGTAACCCGGCGCCCTGCCAGAGCAGCTTGCTGCGCAGTTTGTCCATAGAGATGGCCGACGCCATCACGCCGCTGCCGGTATAAGGCAGGCCAATGATATCCAGCAAGCCCTGCAACGTGCCGTCTTCACCGCCGCGACCGTGCAGCGCGATAAACACTTTGTCAAAACCCATCTCTTTCAGGCGCGTCACGTCGGTCTCTTTCGGATCGACCAGGTGCGCATCAACGTCGCCTTCCCGCAACCCGGCCAACACCGCGGCGCCAGAGTTCAGGGAGACCTCGCGCTCAGCCGAGGTGCCGCCAGCGAGGACCGCAATCTTATCAGCCATGATGCTCTTCCTCCGAAATTTGCGGCTTAAGTTTGATTTCGGCCAGTGTACGGGCGATTTTGCCGATATTTCCTGCCCCTTGCACCAGAATCAAATCATTGCCGGTCAACACTGGGGCAAGCATGGCTGCCGCCTGTGCATGATCGGAGACCAGAATCGGGTCGACCTTGCCGCGCCCACGAATGGTACGGCACAGCGAACGGCTGTCGGCACCCGGAATGGCCGCCTCACCCGCTGAGTACACTTCCAGCATCAGCAACGTATCAACCTGCGAGAGCACATTCGCGAAATCATCGTACAGGTCACGGGTACGGGTGTAACGGTGTGGCTGGAACAGCATAACCAGATTTTTGTCCGGCCAGCCCGCGCGCGCCGCTTTGATCGTGGCATCCACTTCTGTCGGGTGGTGTCCGTAGTCATCCACCAGCATCGCGGTGCCGCTTTTGCCATTAACCCCCTCCAGCGGAAACTCGCCGAGGAAATCAAAACGGCGCCCGGTTCCCTGGAAGCTTTCCAGCGCCCGCAGAATCGCCTCGTCGTCAATGCCTTCCTCTGTGGCGACCGCAACGGCTGCCGCAGCATTAAGGGCGTTATGACGTCCTGGCGCGTTAAGCGTCACCTGCAGCAGCTCTTTATCCTGACGTGCCAGAGTGAAATGCCCCTGCGCACCAATCTGTTTGAAGCTCTCTATGCGGACATCAGCATCTTCGCTGAAACCGTATGTCGTGATCTGACGTCCGACACGCGGCAGCAGCTCGCGGATCACCGGATCGTCAACGCACATGACCGCACGTCCATAAAACGGCAGGTTGTGCAAAAAGTTTATAAAGGTTTGCTTTAAATTTTCGAAGTCGCCCTGGTAGGTATCCATATGGTCGGCTTCGATGTTGGTCACAATCGCCACCATCGGCTGCAAATGCAGGAACGAGGCGTCACTCTCATCCGCTTCCGCGATGAGATAACGGCTGTTGCCGAGGCGAGCGTGAACGCCCGCCGCTTTGACCAGGCCGCCGTTCACGAAGGTCGGATCGAGACCCGCTTCGGCATAAATACTGGAGACCATCGCCGTGGTGGTGGTTTTACCGTGCGTACCGGCAATGGCAATACCGTGACGAAAACGCATCAGCTCGGCCAGCATCTCCGCGCGGCGGATCACCGGGATACGCGCTTCATGTGCGGCAACGATTTCCGGGTTATCGGCGGGAATGGCGCTGGAGACCACGACCACGCTCGCATCCAGCACGTTTTCCGGGCGGTGATTAAAATAGATGGTCGCACCCAGCGACGCCAACTGTTGCGTAACAGGGTTCGGCGCCAGATCGGACCCGCTGATCTGGTAGCCTTCATTCGCCAGCACCTCGGCAATACCGCCCATACCGGCGCCGCCGATGCCAACAAAGTGAATGTGCCGGACGCGACGCATCTCGGGCACGATTGAACGCAGTTTCGCCAGTTGTTGTGTATTCATTCTCTAAACGCCATCGACTACTTCAAAAAAATCGTGCAGCGCAACACGCGCTGCGAGGGTTACGCCTGGGCTGCCAGGCTCACTTCTTTCGCCACCCGCTCCGTTGCATCCGGGATCGCGGCGGCACGTGCGTGCTGCGCCATCGCCAGCAATGTCTCCCGGTCCCAGCCCGCCAGGGTGGTGGCGACCGCGTCGGCGGTAAACTGCGGCTGTTCAAAAATTTTCGCGGCACCGGCTTTTTCAAGCGGCAGCGCATTCCAGTACTGCTGACGGTCTTTGTGCTGGAACGGCACAAACAGCGCCGGCAAGCCAGCGGCGGCGATCTCGCTCACCGTCAGCGCGCCGGAGCGGCAGACCACGACATCGGCCCAGGCATACGCCGCCGCCATGTCGTCGATAAATTCGGTCACTTTATGCTGCGGCTGTCCGGCTTCGGCATAAGCTTGCTCTACCGTTTGCTGCGCGCCTTTTCCGCTTTGATGCCAGATGGTCACCGCGCTGCCGAGCTTCGCCGCCACCTGCGGCAGGGTCTGGTTCAGAACGCGCGCGCCCTGTGAGCCGCCCACGACCAGTACCCGCACCGGCCCTTCACGGCCAACGAGTCGCTCCTGCGGCAACGGCAGGGCCAGCACGTCAACACGCACCGGGTTGCCTACCACGTCGGCTTTCGGGAATGCCCCCGGAAAAGCCTGCATCACTTTGCTGGCAATTTTCGCCAGCCATTTATTGGTGAGGCCCGCGATACCGTTCTGCTCGTGAAGCACAACCGGAATACCGAGCGACCACGCCGCCAGCCCGCCTGGGCCGGAGACATAACCGCCCATCCCCAGCACCACGTCCGGCTTAAAACGCTTCATGATCGCCCGCGCCTGACGCCAGGCGTTGAAAATACGCACCGGCGCCAGCAGCAACGCTTTGATCCCCTTGCCGCGCAGGCCAGAAATACGAATAAAGTCGATCTCAATCCCGTGCTTCGGCACCAGATCGGCCTCCATGCGGTCGGCGGTTCCCAGCCAGCGTACCTGCCAGCCCTGATCCATTAAATGGTGCGCAACCGCGAGCCCGGGGAACACATGCCCGCCAGTACCGCCCGCCATCACCATTAACCGCTTCGGTTGATTCATCGTGAACCTCGTGTAAACGCCTGGGCATTTTCCAGACGCGTTTCATAATCTATGCGTAACAAGAACATAATGGCGGTCGACATGATCAACAGACTCGAACCACCGTAACTGATTAACGGCAACGTCAGACCTTTGGTTGGCAGCATACCTGCTGCGGCACCTACGTTAACCAGCGCCTGGAAGCTAAACCAGATCCCGATTGAGCAGGCTAAAAAGCCTGAAAAACGGTGATCGATAACCAGCGCTTTTCGGCCAATCGACATCGCACGGAAAGCGACGAAGAATACCATTAATAGCGCTAATACCACACCGATATAACCCAGTTCTTCCCCAATAATGGAGAAGATGAAGTCGGTATGCGCTTCGGGTAAATATTCCAGTTTCTGGACCGAGTTCCCCAGCCCTTGGCCCCACATTTCACCGCGGCCAAACGCCATCAGCGACTGTGTCAGCTGATAACCGCTGCCGAACGGATCTTCCCAGGGGTTCCAGAAAGAGGTCACGCGGCGGATACGATACGGCTCGGCGAGGATCAGCAGCACGACCGCGGAGATCCCCATCCCGATGATGGCGATGAACTGCCACAGTTTCGCCCCCGCCAGGAACAGCATCGCCAGCGTGGTGACGAACAGTACCACCACGGTACCGAGGTCCGGCTGGGCCAGCAGCAGTACCGCCAGCACCAGAATCACGCCCATCGGTTTTAAGAAGCCGCGCAGGTTGTTACGCACCTCATCCACCTTACGCACCAGGTAGTTGGCGAGATAGCAGAAGAGCGACAGCTTGGTAAATTCCGCCGGCTGAATACGCAGCGGGCCAAAAGCAATCCAGCGCGATGCCCCGTTCACCGAGCTCCCGACCACCAGCACGATTAACAGCATCACGATCGAGGCGATGAGCATGGCGGTACTGTGGCGCTGCCAGAACGCCATCGGCAGGCGTAACGTCACCATTGCCAGACAGAACGCCAGGATGATGTAGAGCCCATCACGCTTGGCAAACAGGAAAGGATCGTTCGCCAGTCGTTGCCCGACAGGCATCGATGCCGAGGTCACCATAATAAAACCAATCGCCGCCAGCCCCAGCGTGAGCCAGAGCAGCATGCGGTCGTACATCACCAGGCTATCGGAGTCTTTATCCCGGGAGCCCATGACCCAGCCTTTTAATGCCGACGAGATCCAGACCAGGATGCCAAATCCTGGCAGGCGCGGCATTTTTGGGCGAGGGAGAGAGAAACGCATCAGCCTAACTCCTTCGCCAGGCGGGTAAAGAGATCGCCCCGCTGTTCGAAATTCTTAAACTGATCGAGGCTGGCGCAGGCCGGAGAGAGCAGCACCATATCGCCCGGCTTCACGCGAGGGGCAATCAGGCGCATTGCCTGTTCCATGGTTTCGGTCTGCTCGGCAATCTCAGGACGCAGTTCAGCCAGTTCCCTGCCGTCACGACCAAAGCAGTAGAGACGGATGTTATCGCCGGAGAGATACTGCTTCAGGGAGGTGAAATCGGCAGATTTACCGTCGCCACCCAGCAGCAGATGCAGAGTGCCGTCGACGTGCAGGCCGTTCAGCGCCGCTTCGGTGCTGCCGACGTTGGTGGCTTTGGAATCATTGATCCAGCGTACCCCGTTATGCTCCAGCGCCAGCTGGAAACGGTGCGCCAGTCCGGTAAAGGTGGTTAACGCCTGCAGGCTGGAGGAACGTGGAAGACCGACGGCATCCGCCAGCGCCAGCGCCGCCAGCGCATTGGTGTAGTTATGCTGACCGGAAAGCTTCATCTCCTTCACGTTCAGCACTTTCTCACCTTTCACCCGCAGCCAGGTTTCACCTAACTGCCGGTTCAGATGATAATCACCCATGGTGATACCAAAGCTGATGCAGCGGTCATCAGCGCCGCGTACTGGCATGGTCAGGGCATCATCGGCGTTAACGACGCAGACTTTCGCATTTTCATAAATACGCAGTTTGGCTGCGCGATACTGCTGCAGACCAAACGGATACCTGTCCATATGATCTTCGGTCACGTTCAGGATCGTGGCCGCGGCTGCATGCAGGCTGGAGGTGGTCTCCAGCTGGAAGCTGGAGAGTTCCAGTACGTACAGCTCGCAGCCTTTGTCCAGCAGCATCAGCGCCGGCAAACCGATGTTGCCGCCAACGCCGACATTTTTGCCCGCCGCTTTCGCCATCTCACCCACCAGGGTGGTGACGGTGCTTTTTCCGTTAGAGCCGGTAATGGCGATAACAGGCGCCTGCGCTTCACGGCAGAACAGCTCGATATCACCAACAATCTCAACGCCCGCATCGGCCGCGGCGCTCAGTGAAGGGTGCGCCAGCGCCATACCGGGGCTGGCCACAATCAGATCGGCTGCCAGCAGCCAGTCATCATTCAGACCACCAAGGTGGCGTTCAACCTGTTCCGGCAGTTTATCCAGACCAGGCGGAGAGACACGCGTGTCCATCACACGCGGCGTCACGCCCCGCGCGAGGAAAAAGTCCACGCAGGAGAGGCCGGTTAAGCCTAACCCGATGATAACGACTTTTTTACCCTGGTAATCTGCCATGATTAACGTACCTTCAGCGTTGCCAGGCCAATCAGCACCAGCATCAGCGAAATAATCCAGAAGCGCACGATGACGCGCGGTTCCGGCCAGCCTTTCAGTTCATAGTGGTGATGGATAGGTGCCATCCGGAAGATGCGCTGACCGCGCAGCTTGAAGGAGCCTACCTGCAGGATCACCGACAGGGTTTCAACCACGAACACACCGCCCATGATCACCAGCAGGAACTCCTGGCGCAGCAGCACGGCGATAATGCCCAGCGCGCCGCCCAGTGCCAGAGAACCGACGTCCCCCATAAAGACCTGCGCCGGGTAGGTGTTGAACCACAGGAAGCCTAAACCTGCGCCGACAATCGCCGTGCAGACGATCACCAGCTCACCGGCGTGACGCAGATAAGGAATATGCAGATAGCTGGCGAAGTTCATATTGCCGCTCGCCCACGCCACCAGCGCAAAGCCCGCTGCGACAAAGACGGTTGGCATAATGGCCAGGCCATCCAGGCCGTCGGTCAGGTTGACGGCATTGCCGGTACCGACAATCACAAAGTAGGACAAGAGGATGTAGAACAGGCCCAGCTGCGGCATCACGTCTTTAAAGAACGGCACCACCAGCTCGGTGGCCGGGGTGTCTTTTCCTGCCAGATAGAGCGCGAAGGCCACGCCCAGCGCAATCACCGACATCCAGAAATATTTCCAGCGGGCGATCAGACCTTTGGTGTCTTTACGCACCACTTTGCGGTAGTCATCAACAAAACCGATAATCCCGTACCCCACCAGTACCACCAGCACGCACCAGACGTACGGGTTTGACGGGTAAGCCCACAGCAGCACCGACACCACAATCGCGGTGAGGATCATAATGCCGCCCATGGTCGGCGTACCGCGTTTACTGAAGTGTGATTCCGGACCGTCGTTACGCACG
Organism: Leclercia sp. M50; assembly: GCF_037150775.1. Classification (NCBI taxonomy): domain Bacteria; kingdom Pseudomonadati; phylum Pseudomonadota; class Gammaproteobacteria; order Enterobacterales; family Enterobacteriaceae; genus Leclercia; species Leclercia sp. M50. The sequence continues at coordinate 25,836 of NZ_JBBCPK010000004.1, read as the reverse complement.
ACCTGGCCGAAAGAGAGTTTTTGCAGACGGGCAATCATGCGCGGACCCATCCACAATGAGATGAACAGCGCAGTCAGCAGGCTGACGATGGCGCGAAACGTCAGATAGGAAAAGACGTTAAAGCCGGAATAATATTTGACCAAATGCTCGGCCAGCCAAACTAACATGTCCCGTTCTCCTGTAAAGCGTGCACGACCTCTTCCATGGCGGCACTGCGTGAACCTTTCACTAAAACTGTCACAATTTGTTGTTCTGCAACCAGTGCCTTAAGGCGAGCGATCAACGCCGCTTTATCGGCAAAATGCTCACCGACGCCGCTGGCCTGGCTGATAAATTTGCTGAGATGTCCCGCGCTTAACACGCGATCGATACCGGAGGCTTTTGCCGCCTCACCCACCTGGGTATGGCAGGCTTCGCTTTCATCGCCCAGCTCGGCCATATCGCCAACCACCATCACGCGATAGCCAGGCATCTCAGACAGCACCTGTACGGCGGCAGTCATGGAGCCGACGTTGGCGTTGTAGGAGTCGTCCAGCAGCAGTTTGTTTTCCGCCAGCGGGATCGGGAACAGGCGTCCGGGAACGGCTTTCAGGTTTGCCAGCCCGCTTTTGATAGCAGACAGCGGCGCGCCGACGGCCATCGCCAGTGCACTCGCCGCCAGGGCATTGGCGATGTTGTGGCGACCCGGCAGAGGCAGCAGCACCTCCACATTCCCCGTTGGGGTCTGCAACGTAAATTCGGTGCCGTGAGAGGTCACATGAATGTTGTTGGCGGTGAAGTCGCTGTTCGCGGCATTAGGCGAGAAGCGCCAGGTTTTGCGATCCCCGATAACGCTTTGCCAGTTCAGCCAGTCGTTATTATCGGCATTCATAATGGCGATGCCGTTGGCCGGCAGGCCGGTGTAGATCTCGCCCTTCGCTTTTGCCACGCCTTCGAGCGAGCCGAAGCCTTCCAGATGTGCCGCCGCCAGGTTATTCACCAGCGCCGCTTCCGGTTGCGTCAGGCTAACGGTCCAGGCGATTTCACCCTGGTGATTGGCACCGAGTTCGATTACCGCAAACTCATGCTCGCGGGTCAGACGCAGCAACGTCATCGGTACGCCAATATCATTGTTCAGATTGCCTGCGGTATAGAGGGTATTGCCACACTGGGTGAGGATGGCGGCCGTCATCTCTTTAACGGACGTTTTACCAGAGGAGCCGGTCAGCGCCACAACGCGCGTCGGAACCTGCTGGCGAACCCATGCCGCCAGTTCACCAAACGCCAGACGGGTATCTTTTACCACCGCCTGCGGCAGGTCGATATCCAGTTTACGGCTTACCAGCAGCGCACCTGCCCCGGCGGCTTTCGCCTGTTCGGCGAAATCGTGGGCATCGAAACGCTCCCCCTTAAGCGCCACAAACAGGCAGCCGGGAGTGATTTTACGCGTGTCGGTGGTCACCGCATCGAAACTCATCTCATCGCCGCTGACGTCTGCGCGCAGGATCGTCGCAAGCTGGCTTAGCGTTACGCTGATCATGCCACCACTCCCAGCAGACGCGCCGCGGTTACACGGTCGGAGTAATCCAGACGGTTGGTGCCGACAATCTGATAATCTTCGTGGCCTTTACCGGCCAGCAGCACCACATCGTTCTCGTTAGCCTGCATGATGGCGTTGGTCACCGCTTCTGCGCGGCCTTCCACCACACGGGCACGGCCCGCATCCAGCATACCGGCCAGAATGTCGTTGATGATGGCGCGCGGCTCTTCGGTGCGCGGGTTGTCATCGGTCACGACCGCGATATCCGCGAACTGTTCAGCAATGGCGCCCATCAGCGGACGTTTGCCTTTATCACGATCGCCGCCGCAGCCAAAGACGCACCACAGTTTACCGGCGCAGTGCAGGCGCGCGGCTTCCAGCGCTTTCTCCAGCGCATCCGGCGTGTGGGCATAATCCACCACCACCGTCGGTTTGCCTGGGGCGGTGAAGACTTCCATGCGGCCACAAACCGGCTGCAGGCGCGCGGAGGTACGGAGCAGTTCCGCCAGCGGATAACCCAGCGCCAGCAAGGTCGCGAGGGCCAGCAGTAGATTGCTGACGTTGAACGCCCCCATCAGACGGCTTTCGATTTCGCCCTCGCCCCAGCTCGAGGCAAAGCGAATGGTCGCGCCGCTATCGTGATAGGCCACGTCGGTGGCCTTCAGCCAGCGGCCGTGGCAGTTCGGGTTGATACGATCGGCCATGGAGACCGCAACGGCATCCGGCAGTTTAGCCAGCCAGCGGCGACCCACTTCGTCATCGGCGTTGATAATCGCCTGACCGCAGTGATGCGTGGCATAAAGCTGCCATTTCGCCGCTTCGTAGTTCTCCATGTCGCCGTGGTAGTCGAGGTGATCCCGGCTCAGGTTAGTGAACACAGAGGCGGCAAATTTCAGCGCCGCGACACGGTGCTGTACCAGCCCGTGAGAAGAGACTTCCATCGCTGCAAAGGTCGCACCCTGCCCCGCCAGACCGGCCAGCACGTGCTGTACGTCAACGGCAGAGCCGGTGGTATTTTCCGTTGGGTTCACTTTGCCCAGCAGGCCATTGCCCACGGTACCCATTACCGCGCTGGTTTCACCCAGCAGTTGCGCCCACTGCGCCATCAGCTGCGTGGTGGTGGTTTTACCGTTGGTGCCGGTCACGCCAACCAGACGCAACCGGTCAGAAGGTTCGTTATAAAAACGTCCCGCCAGCGCAGAGAGACGTTCATTCAGCTGGCTGAGATAGATGACCGGCACGCCGTGCATTTCACGGATTTCACCGTCAGTGGCCTCATCTTTTGCCTCAGCAATAATGGCAGCAACACCTTGCGCTATCGCCTGCGGGATATAGCGACGCCCGTCCGCCTGATGACCTACGACTGCCACAAAAAGATCGCCCGAGGCAGCCACACGGCTGTCGAGTACCATCTCTCGCAGTTCTCTCGCAGGTAAGCCTGTTACCCACGGAGCAAGAAGGTCGCGCAAATTACGATCTGCCACCTGTTCCCTCGCCTTGATTAATTACAAATTCACTTTTCTCGCCCGTTGCCAGCGCATCCGGCTCGATGTTCATGGTGCGCAATACGCCGCCCATGATGGCACCGAAAACCGGCGCGGAAACGGCGCCACCGTAGTATTTACCCGCCTGTGGATCGTTGATGACGACCACCAGCGCAAAACGCGGATTACTCGCAGGCGCAACGCCTGCGGTATATGCAATGTATTTATTGATGTAGCGGCCATCTGGCCCGACTTTTTTCGCCGTACCGGTTTTGATGGCGATGCGATAGCCTTTGATCGCCGCTTTCACGCCGCCGCCGCCGGGCAGCGCCACGCTTTCCATCATGTGAACGACGGTACGAACGATCGATTCCGGGAAGATACGCTCACCGGGAACCGGGGGATCAACTTTGGTAATTGAGAGCGGGCGATAGACGCCATAGCTGCCAATCGTTGCATAGACACGCGCCAACTGTAACGGCGTTACCATTAGCCCGTAGCCGAAAGAGAAGGTGGCCCTCTCTATGTCAGACCACCGTTGTTTTTGAGGATATAAGCCACTGCGTTCTCCGACCAACCCCAAATTGGTCGCCTTTCCCAGCCCAAAACGTGAGTAAGTTTCTACTAACGCTGAGGACGGCATCGCTAACGCCAGCTTAGAAACGCCAACGTTACTCGACTTCTGTAAAACCCCGGTGAGGGTCAATTCGCTGTAACGCGCCACGTCTTTGATCTCGTGACCATTGATGCGGTAAGGCACGGTATTCAGCACGGTATTTTCATTGACGATACCGCGCTGCAGGGCGGTCATCACCACCATCGGTTTTACCGTGGAACCCGGCTCGAAGACGTCGGTGATGGCACGGTTACGCATGGCGTCTTTGGCCGTGCCGGTAAAATTGTTCGGGTTGTAAGACGGGCTGTTGGCCATCGCCAGCACTTCACCGGTGCTGACATCCACCAGCACGGCGCTGCCGGATTCCGCTTTGTTAAAGGCGACGGCGTTATTCAGCTCACGGTAGACCAGCGCCTGTAAACGCTCGTCAATACTCAACGCCAGATTGTGCGCCGCCTGGCTGTCGGTTGAAGAGATATCTTCAATCACGCGACCATAACGGTCTTTACGCACCACGCGCTCGCCCGGTTGACCGGTCAGCCATTTATCGAAACTCTTCTCAACGCCTTCAATCCCCTGGCTGTCGACGTTGGTAAAGCCAATCAGGTGGGCGGTCACTTCCCCGGACGGGTAGTAGCGACGCGACTCTTCACGCAGGTGAATGCCGGGCAGCTTCAGCTTTTTGATGTAGTCGGCCATGTCAGGGTTAACCTGACGTGCCAGATAGATAAAGCGCCCTTTCGGGTTAGCATTGACGCGAGCGGCCAGCTGATCGAGCGGCATTTTCAGCGCGTCAGAGAGCGCCTTCCAGCGGTTATCCAGTGAGATCCCGCCAGCGTCATGCAGCTCTTTAGGATCCGCCCAGATCGCTTTTACCGGTACGCTGACCGCCAGCGGACGACCAGAACGGTCGGTAATCAGGCCACGCGATGTCGAGACTTCCTGAACGCGCAGAGAGCGCATATCGCCCTGGCGCACCAGCATGTCGGGGGCAATGATCTGCAGCCACGCCACGCGTCCCAGCAGGAAACCCAGCGCCAGTAAAATGCAGCCGCACAGCAACGCAAAACGCCAGCTGATAAAGCTGGCCTGTTCTTCCTGACGTTTTGGTTTTAGCGCCTTCGCCGCGGATTTCATGCGTCGCGTTTTTCCTTATTTTTGTACTACGATATTTTCCTGAGAGGGATCAACATGCTGCATCTGCAGCTTTTCCGTTGCGATCCGTTCCACCCGGCTGTGATCGCCGAGCGCATTTTCTTCGAGGATCAGATTTCGCCACTCGATATCCAGAGCATCACGCTCCAGCACCAGCTGTTCGCGCTGCGCCGTTAACAAACGGGTATGGTGAGCGGTGGTCACAACGGTGACCGCCGACACAATGATGCAAATAAACAGGCACAGTGGCAGCTTGCCGAAACGCAACAGATCGTCCCAGATCACGCCCGGCAATGCATGACGCTCGTTGCTGCCTAACGTCTCTTTGACCTTGCTTAAGGTGCCTGCCACTTTGCCGATCATGCACTCGTCCTTTCTGCAATGCGCAGCACTGAACTACGGGCGCGGGGATTCTCTTCCACTTCTGCCTCGCCCGGCATTAACTTGCCCAATGCGCGCAGCTGACGGCCCCCCAGCTTTTTGAGCTGCTCTTCCGTCATCGGTAACCCGGCCGGCACCTGCGGACCACGGCTTTGCTCGCGCATAAAACGCTTCACGATGCGATCTTCCAGCGAGTGGAAGCTGATAATCGACAGGCGACCACCCGGCGCGAGTACGCCAAGCGAACTTTTCAGCGCCTGCTCGATCTCCTCGAGCTCGCTGTTCACCCAGATGCGAATTGCCTGGAAAGTACGGGTGGCGGGATGTTTGTACTTATCCTTCACCGGCGTTGCCGCCGCGATCACTTCAGCCAGCTCTTTGGTACGGGTCATCGGCTCAATGCGGTTGCGCTCAACGATGGCGCGCGCGATACGCTTGCCAAAACGCTCTTCGCCGAAGGTTTTGATCACCCAGGCGATATCCGCTTCATCAGCCGTTTGCAGCCACTCGGCGGCGGACTGGCCGCGCGTCGGATCCATACGCATATCCAGCGGACCGTCGCGCATAAAGGAGAAGCCACGTTCAGCATCATCAAGCTGCGGTGAGGAGACGCCAAGATCGAGAAGAATGCCGTCGATCTTGCCGGTTAAATCGCGCTCGCTGACGTAATCAGCCAGCGCGGAGAAAGGACCATGAACGATAGAAAAGCGTGGGTCATCAATAGTTTTTGCCACCGCTATCGCCTGCGGATCGCGATCGATCGCCAGCAAACGGCCTTCCGCGCCCAGTTGGGAGAGGATTAAACGTGAGTGGCCACCCCGGCCAAAAGTGCCATCAATATAGATGCCATCAGGACGAATATTCAGGCCATTGACGGCCTCATCCAGTAGCACCGTCGTATGTTTATAATTTTCCATCATATTTATAGAGACAAATCCTGCAATCGTTCCGACAATGTCGCGGAATCAGACTGCTCAGCGTCGATATCTTCCTTGACCCGTTGATACCAGGCCGTTTCATCCCACAGTTCAAACTTATTGAACTGTCCGACCAGCATCACTTCTTTTGTCAGACCCGCATGCTGCCGCAGCACTGGCGCAATCAATAAACGCCCCGCGCTATCCATCTGACATTCACTGGCATGACCCAATAACAGCCGCTGTACGCGACGTTCCTGCGGGTTCATGCTCGACAGTCGAGACAGCTTTTGCTCAATGATTTCCCATTCAGGCAAGGGGTAAAGCAGCAGGCAGGCGTGGTTGATGTCAATGGTGCAGACCATTTGACCAGAAGCGCTCTCGTTCAGCTGGTCGCGATATCGGGTTGGTACCGACAAACGCCCTTTGCTGTCGAGATTGACTAACGTCGCTCCACGGAACATGCCAGTCTCACCCCTCCTCACCACTTTTACCCACAAATTCCCACTTAAGGGAGTTTACGGAGCGATGGAAAAGCTTGTCAAGCCAGGACTTCCGCGACATCAGTCTAAATGTTACTGATTTACGAACGGAAGTTAATCAGGCTATTAACCGTACAACTGGCGAGGCAAAATTAACGTGATGAATATTTGTGAGAAAAAACTCGAATATGCAGACCAGCGTTAAAAATCACTCATCTCGCCGCAACCAAATATAAAGTGTCAGTTTGCGACGCGGGCGGCATTTTAAGCCATATCGTCAGGGGTGAACAGCGCCAGATTCAACGCTGACGCCGCGTCGAACGCTGGCAAGCGGATGGCGACAAATTTGCGGGGTAAAAATGGCTGATAATTCAGCAATGATGATCGGTTGTGTAACAAAATAATACAAATAATCTCATTAATGACAATTAAATAAACATGAAAAGAAGTTTTAAATAGCAAAGTGAAATAAAAAGGCGTTCAGGCGATACTTTTTAAAGAATTATCTTAAAAAGAGTAGGGAATTGCTGAGTGGATGAAGGCAATAAATTCAGGGCAGTTTCCACTGCCCTGCGTCCCTTATGACCGGCTCAGTATGCCGCGACGATAGAGGTTACGACGGATGCGCGTCAGCCCCGGTTTAGGCTTACGCGGCTCATCGAGACTCGCCAGCACAATCTCCAGCACCCGCTCTGCCACGTCACGATGACGCTGGGCGACTGCCAGCACCGGACACTGCAGGAAATCGAGCAGTTCGTGATCGCCAAAGGTCGCAATTGCCAGATTGGAAGGCAGCTTACCTTCGCGGCGCAGCGTCACGTCCATCACTCCCTGCAACAGGGCAAAAGAGGTGGTGAACAGCGCCTGCGGCATCGGATGAGTTTCCAGCCACTTCTCAAACAGCTGCGCCGAGGCTTCGCGCTCGTAGCTATTGGCATAGAGGAAATCCACTTTACGGGGATCGTCTTTCCAGGCGGTTCGGAAACCCTGCTCGCGCAGGAAGCTCACGGAGAGTTCCGGCAACGCCCCCAGGTAAAGGACATTTTCCGCCGGGAAGGTGCGCAGCTCCGCCGCCAGCATTTCAGCATCGTCCTGATCGGCACCGACTACGCTAGTGAAATGCTCGCGATCTAACGCACGGTCGAGGGCGACAATCGGGAATGAATCATTGGCCCAGCGCTGATAGAAAGGATGCTCCGGGGGTAACGAGGTTGAAACGATAATGGCATCGACCTGACGCTGGAGCAGATGTTCAATGCAACGCATTTCGTTATCGGGCTGATCTTCTGAGCAGGCGATCAACAGTTGATAGCCGCGCTGACGCGCCTGGCGCTCAAGATAGTTTGCGATCCGGGTGTAACTGGTGTTTTCCAGATCCGGGATCACCAGGCCGATCGAACGGGTGCGCCCGGCACGCAGGCCGGCGGCGACAGCATTCGGATGGTAGTTATGTTCACGAACCACTGCCATGACTTTCTCAACGGTCTTGTCGCTGACCCGATACTGCTTCGCTTTACCGTTAATCACATAGCTTGCCGTAGTTCGTGACACGCCGGCGAGCCTGGCGATTTCATCCAGTTTCACAATTGCCCCTTAAAAAATATAAAAGAGTCCATGACCTTGTCAGGGTTATGACTTAATCTTGTAACATCTAAACGCAGAATAGTCTGTGCGGCAACCGCTTTTGTCGCGACTCCGGCATCGGTGCGCAAAAAAAAGCCCGGTAAATCGCACCGGGCAATAGAGAGGCGAACTTTTTATCTTTAACGCATCACTTTGTCACCGCGGGAAAGTCCCACAACGCCTGAACGCGCCACTTCGACAATTTTTGCCACATCCCGCACCGAGGCGAGGAAAGCATCCAGCTTATCGCTGGTGCCGGCAAGTTGAACGGTGTAGATAGAGGGGGTGACATCAATGATCTGCCCGCGGAAGATATCCGCATTGCGTTTCACCTCTTCACGCCCATAACCGGTGGCCTGAATTTTCACCAGCATAATCTCACGTTCAACGTAGGCTCCCTGCCCCAGCTCGCTGACGCGCAAGACATCTACCAGTTTATGCAGCTGCTTTTCGATCTGCTCCAGCACCTTGGCATCGCCCACCGTCTGGATGGTCATGCGGGAAAGCGTGGGATCGTCCGTCGGCGCTACCGTCAGGCTTTCAATATTGTAGCCACGCTGTGCAAAGAGCCCAATCACGCGCGACAGCGCACCGGACTCGTTTTCCAGTAATACAGATAATATCCGGCGCATCAGGTTCTCTCCGTTTTGCTTAACCACATCTCATCCATACCGCCGCCGCGAATATGCATCGGATAAACATGCTCGGTGCCATCCACAACCACATCGACAAAGACCAGGCGGTTATTTTTAACGTGCTCAAGGGCTTCACTGAGCTTCGCTTCCAGCTCTGCCGGATGACTGATACGCATACCAATGTGGCCGTAAGCCTCTGCCAGACGCACAAAATCCGGCAATGAATTCATATAGGACTGCGAATGGCGACCGGAATAGATCATATCCTGCCACTGCTTCACCATCCCCAGATAGCCGTTATTCAGATTGAGCACCAGCACCGGCAGTTCGTACTGCAGCGCGGTGGAGAGTTCCTGAATATTCATCTGGATACTGCCATCGCCGGTCACGCAGACCACTGTCTCTTCCGGTAATGCCAGCTTCACGCCCAGCGCGGCAGGCAGGCCAAAGCCCATAGTGCCCAGACCACCGGAGTTGATCCAACGACGTGGCTTATCAAACGGGTAATAGAGGGCGGCAAACATCTGGTGCTGGCCGACATCCGAGGTCACATAAGCGTCGCCTTTGGTCAGCTGCCAGAGCGTTTCGATCACCGCCTGCGGCTTAATGTTCTCACTTTGGGTATCGTATTTCAGGCACTGACGCGCACGCCACTGCTCAATCTGCAGCCACCAGTCACGAATCTCATCCAGCGGCTGAGCATAATTTTCCTGCGCCAGCAGCTCCAGCATCTGATCCAGCACCTGACGCGCATCGCCCACAATGGGCACATCCGCCGGCACGGTTTTGGAAATCGAGGTGGGATCGATATCAATGTGCAGCACCGTGGCATCAGGGCAATATTTCGCCAGGTTATTGGTGGTGCGATCGTCAAAGCGCACCCCAACGGCAAAAATGACATCGGAGTTATGCATCGTCATATTGGCTTCATATGTGCCGTGCATACCGAGCATGCCAAGCGCCTGTCGATGGGTGGCTGGAAACGCCCCGAGCCCCATTAATGAAGAGGCCACCGGCAGGTTCAGCTTTTCGATAAGCGCGCGCAGCTGTGCTTCACACTGGGCGTTCACCGCCCCGCCGCCAACATAGACCACCGGCTTTTTAGCCGCCATCAGGGTTTGCAGGGCGCGCTTAATCTGTCCCTTATGTCCCTGGGTCGTGGGGTTATACGAACGCATGCTGACCGACTCCGGCCAGACATAAGGCAATTTATTGGCCGGGTTGAGAATATCTTTCGGAAGGTCAACTACCACCGGCCCGGGACGCCCGCTGGCCGCCAGCCAGAAGGCCTTTTTCAGCACGCCCGGAATATCTTCCGTCTGCTTGACCAGGAAACTGTGTTTCACTACCGGACGGGAGATGCCGACCATGTCACACTCCTGAAAGGCATCATAGCCAATCAGCGAGGTTGCAACCTGACCGGAGAGCACCACCATTGGAATGGAGTCCATATAGGCGGTGGCGATACCCGTAATGGCGTTCGTCGCGCCAGGACCGGATGTTACCAGCACGACCCCCACCTCACCTGTCGCGCGTGCCAGTCCATCAGCCATATGCACGGCAGCTTGCTCATGACGCACGAGGACGTGATCGATACCGCCAACGGTATGTAGTGCGTCATAAATATCGAGGACCGCGCCTCCCGGGTAACCGAACACTTGCTTCACGCCCTGATCGATTAACGATCGGACGACCATTTCGGCGCCAGACAACATCTCCATGATTTGCCTCCAGGCTTATCGTTTCAGACGGACAGGAGAAATATGCACTGCGCCGTCTTTTTTGTCAGGGTTACCCCTGGCGATTTTTATTGTGCAGAGTGACAGTTACCATAACCGCTCGCCGTGAGGCAGGCAATTAGCAAACCTCGGCTGGCGCGGGATCCCAAAAGAAGAAAGATAAGGTATTAATAATTGTTATGGATAAATCTACTGCGAGAACGGGAGGGAGTGAGCGTTCATCATTTAAAAAGGCGGCGCCACAGTAATTCATCCATTTTTACGGCCAGGAAAAGGCAATGAAAATATCTTCAGCAGAATAATATTTCAGAAACGATAAGAAAGTCAGGATAAATAGCAATAACACTGAAATTTATCCTGACCGCATTTATCGCCGGCAGACGTTAACCAGCAGCTCTTCCATCCACTGATGGCCTTTATCGCGACCGGCTGCTTCATGCCATGAGAGATAGCAGGTGCGTGAGTTAAGGCTCAGCGGCAACACCATAATTCGCAGGTTCAACGGATCGGCAAACTCTTCAGCCAGCCAGCGCGGGGCGATGGCAACCAGGTGAGTTTGCGAGACAACATTTAATACGCTGACCATTGCCATCCCCTGATAGGCTACACAGGCCTGCTTATCTGGCGTGTCGTACCACGGCTGGCTAAAAGAGGCGTAGCGATCGAGGGCAACAACCGCATGCTGTTCGCGATAAATATCGCTCTCCTGCAACATACCATTAAGGCGCGGATGCGCTTTGCTGGTAACCAGTACCATTTCGTCCTTAAATAACGGTACGCAAGAAAATTCGGGGCGACGAAATTCTTCGTAGCCAATAACAAACTCCGTCTCCTGATATCGCAGCTGATGTTCCGTATTCTGGTTAAGGGATGACTTGAAAACCAAATGTATATTGGGCGCAACTTCCTCGACTTTATTATAAATAAGTGAGGTCAGATAATTATCCAGAGGGCTGCAAACGCACAGATGGAAAACACGCTCGCTGCTGCTTGAATCAAACCCGGAGCCCGGAAGTTCATTCTGCACAAGCTGAAGCGCCTGACGTACCGATGCAAACAGCTGATAGGCACGGGCAGTAGGCTGGATACCGCGGCCATAACGAACGAATAACTCGTCATTAAACATAACCTTGAGTCTTGCAACGGCATTACTGACAGCGGGCTGAGACATTCCCAGCGACTGGGCGGCACGCGTAATATTTTGTTCCTGCATGACCGCATCGAAAACCGTTAAAAGATTCAGGTCCACCGTACGGAGCTGTGGTTTTGCCCCCTCTGACACAGACGATTTTTCGCTACTTTCTTCACACATACCCTGCTCCACTGTCACGCTGAACTCCTTTCCTCGTGTGTAACAATAAATTTAGAAAATATGATTTATCACGCATATAAAACAAGCTAAAGAGAAATGTTACAAATTAGGAATATATAAATACCCGCCAGCCGTGACAGAGCTCAGGCATAAGATAAGAAAACATGCTTAAAAAAGCGAGAAAGCATATCGATTAGTTTATATTGCGAATGAAACCATAGATCTCACAAATAAACAATATGGCATTTCGTTAAGGCCTATTTAAGTTTTAATGAAATATTAACAGTGACTTAATTAAATTAGTTAACATTCTCTTATCAGACCAATCACCTTCTAACCTGCAACACCCAAATTATTATGGTAAAGTGATGAAAGTTAAGGAATTCAAAACGCTGGCTTATTATTCCTGGATTTTAAACAATTGCAATAAAGTATATGCAAACGATTCAACTGATAAATTCGCACACATAACTCAGAATAAGAAAATGGCAAAAAAGGGAAAAACCAGCACAATAAGCTAATTCTTTCTGCCCGGGTCGCGAAGGCGAAGAGGCGTTTTCGCCTGGCAGGGGTTGACATCATTCCGCGTATCCAGTACCACTAAAAGCATATCTTATTTATCTGGAGCTTGATTCATGATTCGCAGCATTCGTTTCACCGGTCTACTACTACTAAACGCATCCACTGTGCGCGGTAGACTGGCGGGCGAAATTCAGCGTTGAATCGTTCTCTGGTTAAGACAAAAAACCCGCGCCACTGCGCGGGTTTTTTTATGCTCGTAGCAAGGCGCCCAAATTCAGACAAGGACCTAACCCATGAGCCAGCAAGTCATTATTTTCGATACGACCTTACGTGACGGTGAACAAGCATTACAGGCAAGCCTGAGCGTTAAAGAGAAATTGCAGATTGCTCTGGCCCTTGAACGTATGGGCGTAGACGTAATGGAAGTGGGCTTCCCGGTCTCTTCCCCGGGGGATTTTGAATCCGTTCAGACCATCGCCCGCAGCGTAAAAAACAGCCGTGTGTGCGCCCTGGCTCGCTGCGTCGAGAAAGATATCGATGTGGCCGCCGAGTCGCTGAAGGTCGCCGAAGCCTTCCGTATTCACACCTTTATTGCTACCTCGCCGATGCATATCGCCACCAAGCTGCGCAGCACCCTGGATGAGGTGATCGAGCGCGCCATCTATATGGTGAAACGCGCCCGCAATTATACTGACGACGTTGAGTTCTCCTGTGAAGATGCAGGCCGCACGCCGATTGAGGATCTGGCCCGTGTGGTTGAAGCGGCCATCCGTGCCGGTGCCACCACTATCAACATCCCGGACACCGTCGGCTACACCATGCCGTTCGAGTTCTCCAGGATCATTACTGGCCTGTATGAGCGTGTGCCGAATATTGATAAAGCGATTATCTCCGTTCACACCCACGACGATTTAGGCCTGGCTGTCGGCAATGCCATTGCCGCGGTCCACGCCGGGGCGCGTCAGGTTGAAGGTGCCATGAACGGTATCGGTGAGCGCGCCGGCAACTGTTCACTGGAAGAGGTGATCATGGCGATCAAGGTGCGCAAGGACATCATGGATGTGCATACCCGCATCAATCACCAGGAGATCTGGCGCACCAGCCAGACCGTGAGCCAGATCTGCAACATGCCGATCCCAGCGAACAAAGCGATTGTCGGCACCGGTGCCTTCGCTCACTCCTCCGGTATTCACCAGGACGGCGTGCTGAAGAACCGCGAAAACTACGAAATCATGACTCCGGAATCGATCGGTCTGAATCAGGTGCAGCTGAACCTGACCTCCCGCTCTGGCCGCGCGGCGGTTAAACACCGCATGGAAGAGATGGGCTATAAAGAGACCGACTACAACATGGATCATCTGTACGACGCCTTCCTGAAGCTGGCCGATAAAAAAGGCCAGGTATTTGACTACGACCTGGAAGCGCTGGCGTTTATCAACAAGCAGCAGGAAGAGCCAGAGCATTTCCGTCTGGACTACTTCAGCGTGCAGTCGGGTTCAAGCGACATCGCGACCGCCTCCGTCAAGCTGGCCTGCGGCGACGAGATCAAAGCCGAAGCGGCCAACGGCAACGGTCCGGTAGATGCCATCTACCAGGCCATTAACCGCGTCACGGAATATGACGTTGAGCTGGTGAAATATGACCTGACGGCGAAAGGCCAGGGTAAAAACGCGCTGGGCCAGGTAGACATCGTGGTCAACTATAACGGCCGCCGCTTCCACGGCGTGGGCCTGGCGACCGATATCGTCGAATCCTCCGCCAAAGCGATGGTTCACGTCCTGAACAATATCTGGCGCGCCGCGGAAGTCGAAAAAGAGTTGCAACGCAAAGCTCAGAATAAAGAGAACAATAAGGAAACCGTGTAATGTCGAAGAATTACCATATTGCTGTGTTACCGGGCGACGGAATTGGTCCCGAAGTTATGGCACAGGCACTGAAGGTGCTGGACGCTGTCCGCACCCGTTTTGCGATGAAAATTACCACCAGCCACTACGATGTAGGCGGTATCGCGATCGATAACCACGGTACGCCGTTGCCGCAGGCAACCTTGACCGGCTGTGAGAATGCCGACGCGGTCCTGTTCGGCTCCGTAGGCGGCCCGAAATGGGAACATCTGCCACCGGCCGAGCAGCCAGAGCGCGGGGCGCTGCTGCCACTGCGTAAACACTTCAAGCTGTTCAGCAACCTGCGTCCGGCCAAACTCTATCAGGGGCTGGAAGAGTTCTGTCCGCTGCGCGCCGATATCGCCGCCAACGGCTTCGACATTCTGTGCGTCCGTGAGTTGACCGGCGGTATCTACTTTGGTCAGCCGAAAGGCCGCGAAGGCAGCGGTCAGCACGAAAAAGCGTTCGATACCGAGGTGTATCACCGTTTTGAGATTGAACGTATCGCCCGTATCGCGTTCGAATCTGCCCGCAAACGCGGCCATAAAGTGACCTCGATCGATAAAGCTAACGTGCTGCAATCCTCCATCCTGTGGCGCGAAATCGTTAACGAGATTGCTCAGGCGTATCCGGACGTTCAGCTGGCGCATATGTACATCGACAATGCCACCATGCAGCTGATTAAAGATCCGTCCCAGTTTGACGTCCTGCTCTGTTCCAACCTGTTCGGGGACATTCTCTCTGACGAGTGCGCGATGATCACCGGCTCCATGGGGATGCTGCCGTCCGCCAGCCTGAACGAAGAAGGTTTTGGCCTGTACGAACCGGCTGGCGGATCCGCACCGGATATCGCGGGTAAAAACATCGCCAACCCGATCGCGCAGATCCTCTCTCTGGCGCTGCTTTTGCGCTACAGCCTGGATGCTAACGAGGCAGCTACCGCGATCGAAAACGCCATCAACCGCGCCCTGGAAGAGGGTGTGCGCACCGGCGATTTAGCCCGCGGCAACGCGGCGGTCAGTACTGAAGAAATGGGCGATATCATTGCCCGCTATGTCGCTGAAGGGGTGTAATCATGGCGAAGACGTTGTACGAAAAAATTTATGATGCTCACGTGGTCTATGAAGCGCAGAACGAAACCCCGCTGCTCTATATCGATCGCCATCTGGTGCACGAAGTGACCTCGCCGCAGGCGTTCGATGGCCTGCGCGCGCACAAGCGTCCGGTGCGCCAGCCGGGTAAAACCTTCGCGACGATGGACCATAACGTCTCAACCCAGACTAAAGACATCAACGCCTCCGGTGAGATGGCGCGCATTCAGATGCAGGAGCTGATCAAGAACTGCAACGAGTTTGGCGTTGAGCTGTACGATCTGAATCACCCGTATCAGGGCATCGTCCATGTGATGGGCCCTGAACAGGGGATCACCCTGCCGGGCATGACCATCGTTTGCGGCGACTCCCACACCGCGACCCACGGCGCATTCGGTGCGCTGGCCTTCGGTATCGGCACCTCCGAAGTGGAACATGTGCTGGCGACCCAGACCCTGAAACAGGGCCGTGCGAAGACCATGAAAATTGAGGTGACCGGCGAGGCCGCACCAGGCATCACTGCCAAAGACATCGTGCTGGCGATCATCGGTAAAACCGGTAGCGCAGGCGGCACCGGACATGTGGTGGAGTTCTGCGGCAGCGCAATCCAGGCCCTGAGCATGGAAGGCCGTATGACCCTGTGCAACATGGCGATTGAAATGGGTGCGAAAGCTGGTCTGGTTGCGCCTGACGAAACGACCTTCAACTATGTGAAGGGGCGTTTGCACGCCCCGAAAGGCCAGGATTTTGACGACGCGGTCGCGTACTGGAAAACCCTGAAAACCGACGAGGGTGCGGTATTCGACACCGTGGTCACCCTGCAGGCCGAAGCGATTGCGCCGCAGGTCACCTGGGGCACGAATCCGGGGCAGGTCATCTCCGTTAACGACAGCGTTCCCGATCCGGCCTCGTTCGCCGATCCGGTTGAGCGCGCCAGCGCAGAGAAAGCGCTGGCCTATATGGGGCTGAAGCCGGGCGTACCGTTGACCGACGTGAGCATTGATAAAGTGTTTATTGGCTCCTGCACCAACTCGCGCATCGAAGATCTGCGCGCCGCGGCAGAAGTGGCGAAAGGCCGTAAAGTGGCGCCGGGTGTGCAGGCGCTGGTGGTCCCAGGCTCCGGCCCGGTCAAAGCGCAGGCGGAAGCCGAAGGTCTGGATAAGATTTTCATTGAAGCAGGCTTTGAATGGCGTCTGCCGGGCTGCTCCATGTGTCTGGCGATGAACAACGATCGCCTGAACCCGGGCGAGCGCTGCGCTTCCACCAGCAACCGTAACTTTGAAGGTCGTCAGGGGCGCGGTGGACGCACGCATCTGGTCAGCCCGGCGATGGCCGCGGCAGCCGCAGTGACCGGCCACTTCGCCGATATTCGCAGTCTGAAATAAGGAGATCATCATGGCAGAGAAATTTACCCAACATACTGGCCTGGTGGTCCCTCTGGACGCGGCTAACGTCGACACCGACGCCATCATTCCAAAGCAGTTTTTGCAGAAGGTAACCCGCACCGGTTTTGGCGCGCACCTGTTTAACGACTGGCGTTTTCTGGATGACAAAGGCCAGCAGCCGAACCCGGAGTTCGTGCTGAACTTTCCTGAGTACAAAGGCGCATCTATCCTGCTGGCGCGGGAAAACTTCGGCTGTGGCTCATCGCGCGAGCATGCGCCGTGGGCGCTGACCGATTACGGTTTCAAAGTGGTAATTGCCCCGAGCTTTGCCGACATCTTCTACGGCAACAGCTTCAACAACCAGCTGCTGCCAGTCACGCTGAGTGATGAACAGGTTGACGAGCTGTTTACCCTGGTGCAGGGCAACCCGGGCATGACCTTTGAAGTGGATCTGGAAGCGCAGGTCGTAAAAGCCGGGGATAAAACCTACAGCTTTAACATCGACGCGTTCCGCCGTCACTGCATGATTAACGGTCTGGACAGCATCGGACTGACCCTGCAGCACGAAGACGCCATTGCCGCCTACGAGAGCAAGCAGCCAGCCTTTATGGGCTAATGGCTTAGCCCTCACGCTAAAGAGTCCATTGCACAGTCAATGGACTCTTTTTTTATTCAGACATCTTTAACCCGCCAGGTGAGCACCAGCGTCACCAGCGAAATCCCCGCAATAGCCATGTAAACCGCAGAGTGGCCGTAGCTTTGTGCCAGCGCGCCCTGAATCACCCCCGCCAGGATCACGCCGGTAGAGATACTGTTGGTAAACAGCGTGGTTGCCGACCCCGCCCTGCCCGGCATCAGATCCTGGAACCAGAGCATGCCAATCCCGGCGATGATGCCAATAAAGATCGCGTTAAAGAGTTGCAGGCCAAGCAAGGCCTCGCGGCTGTGGAAGAGGATCAGCCCCAGATAAAAGAGCACCCCCGCCGCCACGGCCATCACCATCATCCGCCGTTTACCAACGTGTTTGACGTAATAACCCGCAAGGATCATTGCCGGGATCTCCAGCCCGGCGGCAGTGCCCATTAAGATCCCGGCCAGCTTGTCCGGCAGCCCCAGATCGCTGCTGATCCACAACGGCATGTCGATGATATACATGGTGTTACAGGTCCACATTAGCGTGGACGCAATAAACAGCCTGCGGACATTTTTATCTTTCCAGCCGCTTACCTCCGTCACCGGAACGGCGGTCGCCGAATCCACCCTGGCCACAGAAGGCAGCGCGAAGGCGATCAGCGCCAGGCTGATGGCAAAAATGGCCGCCGCAATAGAGAACATAGTGGTAAAGCCGTAGTTAAGCGCCAGCATAAACGCCAGCGGCGGACCGATGACCCACGCCAGCGACAGCTGCGCACGCATCACCGAGCTGAACATCACCACCTCACGCGCAGAGCTGTCGGCATATTCCCGCGCCAGAGCAAACAGCTGCGGCATGGCGGTATTGGCAATCGAGGCCAACAGTACGCCGCAGGTTAATAAGGTCAGGTAGTGGCGGTTAAAGGCAAACAGCAGCGCGTTGCCAATCGCCATCGCGCAGCAAAAGAGGATCAGCTTGCGGCGATCGCCCTGGCTGTCCGAACGCTTCGCCAGCCACAGGCTGACCAGGATCCCGGCGACGGCGTTGACGGTATAGAACAGCCCCACCCAGAACGGTTGGGCGCCCACCTCGCGGCTCAGGAACAGACTCAGGGTCGGCGCCTGCAGTGCTCCGGCTACGCCCATCATAAACGCCACCATTAAAAAAGCGGCATACACACCGTTGAGACGGCGTCCCATCGTCATTAACCAGAGCATCACTGTTCCTTTAGCGCACGAGAAAACGAAAAAAGCCAGCAGATGATACCTGCTGGCGTGGTGATTAGCACCAATACTCAGTCACACATGATCGAAGCAATTCAGCGTTCCGAGGTCGACGTTGTCACCTCCCACTGCATCAGCTCTTCCAGTATTTTCAGCCGTTGCTCTGCACACCGGCGGGCCAGCCAGGACACTCCCTTTGTCGCTGAGAAGTACTGTTGGTAAAACTGATTTGTGGCAGACCTCTTCATATTTACCTCCTCGCTTCAT
This sequence comes from Leclercia sp. M50, assembly GCF_037150775.1. NCBI lineage: Bacteria > Pseudomonadati > Pseudomonadota > Gammaproteobacteria > Enterobacterales > Enterobacteriaceae > Leclercia > Leclercia sp. M50. Next base: position 6,968 of record NZ_JBBCPK010000004.1, on the reverse strand, counting down.
CGAAGTGAATTATTGGCTTAATATAGGGATTAATAAATTGCTGATTTTTTGTCAGGAGTTCCTCTTTTATGCCCTCTGGTCGTCTGCAACAACAATTCATTCGCCTCTGGCAGTGCTGTGACGGCCAGACCCGGGAGACCACGCTCAGCGAACTGGCCGACCTGCTCAGCTGTTCGCGCCGCCATATGCGCACCCTGCTCAACACCATGCAGCAGCAGGGGTGGCTGAGCTGGGAAGCGGAGGCCGGGCGCGGCAAGCGCTCGCGTCTCACCTTTTTGTATACCGGCCTGGCGCTTCAGCAGCAGCGGGCGGAGGATCTGCTGGAGCAGGATCGCATCGAGCAGCTGGTGCAGCTGGTCGGCGATAAAGCCGCGGTGCGCCAGATGCTGGTCTCCCACCTCGGGCGCAGCTTCCGCCGGGGCAAGCACATCCTGCGCGTGCTCTATTATCGTCCGATGAAAAACCTGTTGCCGGGGAGTGCATTACGGCGCTCCGAAACCCATATGGCGCGGCAAATCTTTAGCGGGCTGACGCGCATAAATGAGGAAAATGGGGAACTGGAAGCCGATATTGCCCACCACTGGCAGCAGCTTTCTCCTCTGCACTGGCGATTTTTTTTGCGGCCTGGTATCCATTTCCATCATGGCCGCGAGCTGGAGATGGCTGATGTTATCGCCTCGCTGCAGCGCGCCCGCGAATTGCCCCTCTATTCACACATCAGCCGGGTCCAGTCACCCACCGCCTGGACGCTCGATATTCAGCTTACGCAGCCCGACCGCTGGCTGCCGTGGCTGCTGGGGTATGTGCCATCTATGATCCTGCCGCGGGAGTGGGAAACCATGCACAACTTTGCCAGCCTGCCGGTGGGCACCGGGCCGTATGCGGTTTCCCGTAATAACAATAACCAGCTGAAGATCCGCGCCTTCGATGATTACTTCGGCTACCGGGCGCTGATTGACGAGGTGAACGTCTGGGTGTTGCCGGATATCAACGAAGAGCTGAGCGTCGGCCTGACCCTGGAGGGGCCAACCGAGGGGGAAAAGGCGGTGGAAAGTCGGCTTGAAGAGGGCTGTTACTATCTGCTGTTTGACGCCCGCTCCCACCGCGGGGCCAGCGCCGAGGTGCGCCAGTGGGTAAGCCGGATCCTCTCCCCGGCGAACCTGATCTATCAGGCTGAGGAAGTGTATCAGTCCTACTGGTTCCCGGCATATGGCCTGCTGCCGCGCTGGCACCATGCCCGTCCGGGACGTGGCGACAAACCAGCCGGGCTGGAGAGCCTCACCCTGACCTTCTATCGCGAACATATCGAACATCGGGTGATCGCCAGAATGATGAGCGAGCTGCTCGCCGCCGAGCAGGTGACGCTGAACATTCAGGAGGTCAGCTATGAGGAGTGGCATCGCGGCGAGATCGTGAGCGACATCTGGCTCAACAGCGTCAACTACACCCTGCCGTTGGATTTCTCGCTGTTCTCACATCTCTATGAGGTGCCGCTTCTGCAAAACTGTATTGAGCGCGACTGGCAACAGGACGCCGCCGAGTGGCGCGCGGGTGAGATGAATCTTGCGTTCTGGTGCCAGCAGCTGCTCGCCCAGCAGGCCATCGTCCCGCTGATCCACCACTGGCTGATGATCCAGGGGCAGCGCAGTATGCGCGGCTTGCGTATGAATACGCTGGGGTGGTTTGATTTTAAATCGGCGTGGTTTGCGCCGCCGGAACCATAACACTTTCGTAATATTCACCAAATCATTACAATACTGCCGTTCTCAACGGGGTGCTGCGTGAAAGCGTGTGCTGAGAAAATACCCGTCGAACCTGATCCGGATAACGCCGGCGAAGGGATTTGAGGCTGTTGCTCAAAATCCTTTGCCACTCTCAAACAATGAGGTGCAAAGTGTTCAAAACTGTTCTTCCCCTGTTGGCGCTGGTTGCGCTGCCTGCCGTTGCCAGTCCTGTCCTGACGGTCTACACCTATGACTCTTTCGCTGCCGACTGGGGCCCGGGCCCGGCGGTCAAAAAAGCCTTTGAGGCCGACTGCAAGTGCGAGCTGAAGTTCGTGGCGCTGGAGGATGGCGTCTCGCTGCTGAACCGCCTGCGCATGGAAGGCAAAAACAGCAAAGCCGACGTGGTGCTGGGGCTGGATAACAATCTGCTGGAAGCAGCCACCCAGACCGGGCTGTTCGCCAAAAGCGGTGTGGCGGCCGATGCGGTTAACGTCCCTGGCGGCTGGAAGAACGACACCTTTGTGCCTTTCGATTACGGCTACTTCGCCTTCGTCTACGACAAAAACAAGCTGAAAAATCCGCCAAAGAGCCTGAAAGAGCTGGTTGAGAGCGACCAGAAGTGGCGGGTGATCTACGAAGATCCGCGCACCAGCACCCCGGGGCTGGGTCTGCTGCTGTGGATGCAAAAGGTCTACGGCGACAAGACCCCGGAAGCCTGGCAGAAACTGGCCGCCAAAACGGTCACCGTGACCAAAGGCTGGAGCGAAGCCTATGGTCTGTTCCTGAAAGGGGAAAGCGATCTGGTGCTGAGCTATACCACCTCCCCGGCGTACCACATCATCGCCGAGAAAAAAGAGAACTATGCCGCCGCTGACTTTGCTGAAGGTCACTATCTGCAGGTTGAGGTCGCCGCCCGGACCGCAGCCAGCAAACAGCCGGAGCTGGCTGAGAAGTTCCTGAAATTTATGGTTTCTCCGTCGTTCCAGAACGCCATCCCGACCGGCAACTGGATGTACCCGGTGACCAATGTGACGTTACCGGCAGGTTTTGACACCCTGGTGAAACCGCAAACCACGCTGGAATTTACCCCGCAGGAAGTGGCCGGGAAACGTGCAGCATGGGTCAGTGAATGGCAACGCGCCGTCAGCCGTTAATCGCCGGCTGGTTGCTGCCGGGGCTGCTGGCCGCCACGCTGATGGTGGCCGTCGCCCTGGGCGCATTTCTGGCGCTGTGGTTTAACGCGCCAGCCACCGACGTCGCGGCGCTTCTGCACGACAGCTATCTGTGGCACGTTATCCGCTTCTCGTTCTGGCAGGCGTTTCTCTCCGCCCTGCTCTCCGTCGTGCCCGCGATATTTCTTGCCCGCGCGCTCTACCGGCGTCGCTTCCCTGGCAGGCAGGCGCTGCTGCGCCTGTGCGCCATGACCCTGATCCTGCCGGTACTGGTGGCGGTATTTGGTATTCTCAGCGTTTACGGGCGTCAGGGCTGGCTGGCCGCGCTATTCCAGGCACTCGGGCTGGAGTGGCGCTTCTCGCCCTATGGCCTGCAGGGGATCCTGCTGGCGCACCTCTTTTTCAACATGCCGATGGCAACGCGCCTGCTCTTACAGGCGCTGGAAAATATCCCCGGCGAACAGCGCCAGCTTGCCGCCCAGCTCGGGATGCGCGGCGGGTCATTTTTCCGTTTTGTCGAATGGCCATGGCTGCGCCGCCAGATCCCCCCCGTCGCCGCCCTGATCTTTATGCTCTGCTTTGCCAGCTTCGCCACCGTGCTCTCACTCGGCGGCGGGCCGCAGGCCACCACCATCGAGCTCGCCATCTATCAGGCCCTGAGTTACGACTACGATCCGGGCCGCGCGGCGCTACTGGCGATGGTGCAGATGGTCTGCTGTCTGGGGCTGGTGATGCTGAGCCAGCGGTTGGGAAAAGCGATCCCCATCGGCGCCAGCCAGCTTGCCGGCTGGCGCGATCCGCAGGATAGCCTGCGCAGCCGCCTGACCGATGGCCTGCTCATCACCCTCGCCCTGCTGCTGTTGCTCCCGCCGCTGCTGGCGGTGGTGGTGGATGGCCTGAATCTTAACCTGGTGTCGGTGCTGCAACAGCCGGTGCTATGGCAGGCGCTGGGCACTTCGCTGCGCATTGCCCTGGGCGCCGGGCTGCTTTGCGTCCTGCTGACCATGATGCTGCTGTGGAGCAGCCGGGAGCTCTATGCCCGTCAGGCGATTGTGGCCGGACAGGCGCTGGATCTCAGCGGCATGCTGATCCTGGCGATGCCCGGCATCGTGTTGGCGAGCGGCTTTTTCCTGCTGTTCAACAGCACCGTTGGCCTGCCCGAATCGGCCGATGGCATTGTCATCTTCACCAACGCCCTGATGGCCATTCCCTACGCGCTGAAAGTGCTGGAAAATCCGATGCGCGACCTCAGCGCCCGCTACACCCTGCTTTGCGACTCGCTGGGGATGCACGGCTGGCAGCGGCTGAAGGTGGTAGAGCTGCGCGCCCTGAAGCGCCCGCTGGCCCAGGCGCTGGCCTTTGCCTGCGTACTGTCGATCGGCGATTTCGGCGTGGTGGCGCTGTTTGGCAATGATGATTTCCGCACCCTGCCGTTCTGGCTTTATCAGCAGATCGGCTCGTATCGCAGCCAGGACGGGGCCGTCACGGCGCTACTGCTGCTGCTGCTCTGCTTTGCGTTATTTACCGTTATCGAAAAACTACCGGGGCGTGATGTTAAAACTGACTGATGTAACCTGGCTTTATCAGCACCTGCCGATGCGCTTCAACTTGTCCGTGCGCCGGGGCGAACTTATCGCCGTGCTCGGCCCCAGCGGCGCCGGGAAAAGCACCCTTCTCAATCTGATCGCCGGTTTTCTGCAACCGGCCAACGGCAGCATCACCCTTAATGGTCACGATCACACCCGCACGCCGCCTGCTGCGCGCCCGGTGTCGATGCTGTTTCAGGAAAACAATCTCTTCACTCATCTGAACGTGCGCCAGAACATTGGCCTGGGCATGCATCCCGGCCTCAGGCTCAACGCAGTGCAACAGCAGAAGCTAAGCGACATCGCGCTGCAGATAGGGATCGGCGATCTGCTGGAGCGCCTGCCGGGTGAGCTTTCGGGCGGTCAGCGTCAGCGCGTCGCGCTGGCGCGCTGTCTGGTGCGTGAGCAGCCTGTCCTGCTGCTGGACGAGCCCTTTTCGGCACTCGATCCCGCCTTACGCCAGGAGATGCTGCTGCTGGTCAAAGAGGTGTGCGAGCGCCAGCAGCTGACGATGCTGATGGTATCGCACAGTGTGGAAGATGCACTCAGGATCGCCCCCCGGTCGGTGGTGATTGCCGATGGCCGTATCGCCTGGGATGGCGATACGGAACAGCTGGCAAGCGGAAACGCGAGCGCGTCGCGCCTGCTGGGGATCCACTGATGCCGATCAGCGGCTGACAACCTTAAGCAGGATCTCGCCATACACCGGCATCATCGGGTGACGGACCAGCATCACCAGTGCCACCAGCGCCACGCCCAGGGTGACGGGAGCCAGCCAGAATAAGCGTCCACGCGGCAGATAGCGGCTGAGGCGATCCGAGGACGCTTTCCCGCTGCGCCACAGCCGCCAGCAGAGCCAGGCCGCCAGCCACAGCAGCAGCGCGGTCGCCAGCAGCAGCCAGCGGAAGCCCCCGCTCTGTACACCGGCAGGAATATCGATTGCCGCGCCGGCCAGGATGCCCGGCAGGAAGTAAATTGGCGGCCAGAACAGACAGCCAATCAGGTTCGGCACGATAAATTTCGCCACCGGCAGATCCAGCATCCCCGCCACCATCGGCACCAGGGGGCGCGTCGGGCCAACAAATCGCCCCACCAGAATGGTAAACATGCTGTGTTGATGCAGGGCATGCTCGGTTTTATCGAGCAGGGCTTTGTTCTTTTTCATGAATGACCAGCGGTGCAGCGGCTTTTTAAAGCGCCAGCCCAGCCAGAATGAGATCCAGTCGCCCAGCAGACAGCCGACGATCCCCGCCAGCCACGCCTGCCAGAAGTTAACCTCGCCACTGCCAATCAGCGCGCCGAGCCCGGCCATCATCACCGTGCCGGGCAGGATCAGTCCAACCAGCGCCAGAGATTCCAGGAAGGCCACGAGCGCGACGGCGACGAGCGAATAGGTAACGGACTGGGTAATAAAATGTTCCAGCAATGCCTGCATAACAGTTCCGGTCAGGTGACGAAGCAGGGATTCTGCGAAGAGCGCCCTGCTGCGTCAAGACAACAATTGTCTGAATAGTTTACCGGGTGTGAACAGGATCCAGCGAACTTGTTTAGTTTTATTTACTTTCTATTCACACCCTGCGCGAAATTCGCTGGGGCTGGCGCCGGTGCATTTTTTAAAGACCCGGGAAAAGTAGAGCTGATCCTCAAAGCCCACGTTGCGCCCGACGGTGGCAATTGGCATGCGGGTGGTGCTGAGCAGCAGCTTGGCCTGGCTGATGCGCTGATCCTCGCGCCAGCTCAGTACGCTCACCCCCAGCTGCTGGCGGAACAGGTGCGACAGACGCGACGGCGACAGGCAGACATGCTGGGCGACGCTGGCGATATCAAACTGGCTGTCCGCCAGGTGGTCGCTGATGTACTGGCAGGCTTCGCGCACCCGGTGATCCAGCGGCGGGTTGAGCGATTCATTGATCGCCTCCATCCGGCGCAGCAGCAGCTGTTCCAGCAGGTTGATGGCCAGCAGCTCGGCATAGCGCCCCCCGCCCTGCCCGGCCTCGATGATCTGGGCAAACAGCTCCCGAAACTGCGGCTGATGCGCTTCATCCGGGCGATAAAAGCCGGTATGGGCAAACATCGACGGCCAGGCCAGCCACTCCTGCCAGTAAGCGCGCGGGCGGAAGTAGACCCACTGGTGATACCACTCCCGGGCATCGGGATGACGACCATAGTGATGAATTTCACCCGGCGGGAAGAGCAGAATATCACCCGGACGGCAGACGAAGGTCTGATCGCCATTCTTGATCACCCCCTCTCCGCGCACGGTCAGGTTGAGGATATAGCCCTTCATCCCCAGCGGTCGGTCAACGTAAAAATCGAGATAGCCGTCAGCCTCAATGGGAAAAACGAGGGGGGGGGTGGGGGAATAATAAAAAAAACAAAGCAGACTAATTAGTCCGCACGGTCGCCTTAACGAGCACCGGGCGCATCAATGATGAAATAATATAGAGTTTTAGGAGCAGCGACAGTCGATGTTGTTGTGACACACT